>CAXBHV010000132.1:0-9938 GCA_963974855.1 uncultured Rhodopirellula sp.
CCATTAAAATTGAAGGGGAAAAGTATACATATTCCGGTACACGTCATCGCTACTTACTTTTTCCTGTCTATAAGAAACCGTTATCTCAAGTTGGTTGGTTCGGATTTGGTACTTGGGGCACGCTGCCTAAGCACGAGGCAATGTTAGAACCTCACCTTCGCGAGCTCTTTTTGTCTGTGGACAATCACTACCTGCTGCATTACCTGAATACAGGTGTCGTCGGATCGATCGCGTTTTTGCTGCTTCCCATTGGGATTTTGATGACGTTTCTGCGACAGCGGACGTTGTTACTCCAGCCGACTGAATTCCTAGTCATTGCGTTACTCTCATCGGTTTTGGCAACATCCGTCGTGATCATCACCGTATGGATGGCGGAAGCATTCAGTTTTGCATTCTTATTCAACGCCGGATGTATTGTGGGACTACTCGTGAATGCGCGTCATTCAAACGTCACTACGGCTCGCAAAGCACGTCCGTTGAAAGGGGCCAGGCTCCCCAAAAACTCCTCTCCACCAAATGTCTCGCTCTTGTAATATCAGATCGATCATTATTGCAGACCGATTTATGGCATTGCGTGCCCCATTGGTTGCGTCGCGAAGCCAGCTTTGAAAAAAAATTATACCTCATCTAGATATTCGATATGATTGGGGGACTGTACCCCCAGCGTCGATGCTAAAGGATTAGAATGATACTGTGTATAAACCGAAACCTGACCTGATAGGCGAGCATAACCGGAGCTGCCGACGTCCGTGTGCTTCAGCTCACTCTGAAAATTGCCAACCTACGAACGTCGCTCGGTATATTCCGGTAAAACGCCGGTTATTCTGTAAGCCGACGGCGCTAGCCGCGGGCCTGTCAATATTAAATGAAACATGCCCGCGGCTAGCGCCGTCGGCTCAGATCATTACGTTGAATGAATCATATTTGCCACCCCACGAAAATGAAATGTTGCATCGCGGCGAGACGCGAACGAAGTCAAGCAAATCCAATAGGAGTGTCTTGAATGCTAAGTCTGCAGAATGACAATGCCGAGCAACCTCACGAATTGATTCAGGGCACCGTCAAACGAGCCTCTGGAATTCACTCGGTGCGATTCGACGTATCGCATGACAATGAACTCTTCAGTCAATTTCTCAAGCGATCGGTCAAGTGGTTTGTGATCGCAAGCGTGCTGGGCGCTGCAGTGGCTTGGTGGGCGGGTGATCGATTTGCCAAAGACACATACACCTACACCGGACGTTTGACGCTCGAGCAAAGTACGGTGGGTTATCCGTTTTTTGCAGTACCGCTGGCGACCGACATGGTCGTGCTGATTGATGCACCAGATACGATCCGAGAACTTTACGAAACGCTGCCGTTGCAGGATCCGGAATCGGCTACCGCCAAGGCGATTGAGGTCCAAGCCACCAAGGGAGCGTTTGATATCGTGTTGGAATACGGCGCTGCGGACGCCGAAACCGCCGAGCAGGTCGTTAACACGCTAATGCAAATCGTCGGAGACAAATCACGCGAAATCCGTAACGGAACGATAACAAAACATCTCGCAACACTCGACAATCGTACAGCTCAATTGGCTTTGGAACGATCCGAGTCCCAAGCCGCATACGACCAACTTTGCCTAGAGCACAATAGCCACGATCTGCACTCTGAGATCGACGCGAACTTGGTTGCCAGGCGCGAAGCAAAAGCGATCTTGTCGCGGCAACGGATTCTCATCGAACTTCGCCAGCAAAGTGTCTCGCAGCTTGAACAGCATATCGCCGATGCAAGGGTAGGTAAGTTCGACGAAGATAAACGCACGATCATGCAAAATGATGTCATTCGTCTCGCCGAACAGGAACGCAGGGTGATGTTGACGGATCAACTGCATGAACACCGTCGACGCGAAACCGCGAAGATCCAACTCGATTCGAAGCTAAAGGAACTGGCAAATCTAAAATCGCTTTACGACCGGAGTTTGGTGACTCAGTCCGAGTTTCAAGCACTGCAGAGCGAGGTCGATGTTTTACGTTTGGAGTCGGGCGGCGATGAAAGAACCGCTGAAATCGATGGTTCCATCACAAAGATTTTTGATGACATCGACTCAGGCGGCTATGTGGACGATGCGGTTAAAAGCAAAATCCTGGTCCAATTGGATGAAAAACTTCGCGACGAACAAGAGAAACTACAACTGCTTGAGGCGGAACTCAACAGTTACGAAGAGTTAATCGCAAAACTCAACGACGACTACAAATCGTTGGTTGCGTTGTCGCCCAAGTTACGAGATTTCAAAGTCGCATTGGAAAGCATTACGCATCAGCAAGATCGCGTCAAAGAAGAACGTCAAGCGATGGAGCGATTGCTGCAAACCGACGGCTATGTACTAAAAACCACATCGCCCGCTGCTCCCGCACTGAACCCGGTTTCCAGCAACAAAGCCAAAGTCATGGTTGCTGGATTTGGCGCTGGTTCGATGCTGCTACTGCTGCCGGCCCTGTTGATCGAGTTCTTTCGTGCGAGCCCGAACCAGCACGAACGGCTTGCCAGCAAGCATGGCTTGCCGATTTTGAGTCGTCACACTCGCGACTCCGCGAAACGACCTGCTGGCGGTACGACTTCGCGTATTCTGGCGTCACGCATCCAACGTTTGAACCTAGCAGTCGGTTCTTCGGTGGCGTTGGTAGCGACTGGCCGAAGAGCATGCCCGACGGGGATTTTATTTGGTGCCGCTTCGCATCTGTCGCGTGAAGCAGGGCGGGTGCTGATTGTCGAAGTGATCACGTCAGGAAAAATCACGCCGTTTCCTAGTGAACATGCTGTCGAGTCGATTCAAGATCAAGAAATGCAAATCAGCAATACGGAAAAGGTTGACCGGCTATTGATCAAAGATCCCGCGTTGTTATGTGATGCCATGAGCCACAACACCTGGGATGAATTGGCGGCCAGTATACGTGCCTACCAATACATCATGATCGGCGGGCTCAGCGCGAGTGATTCGACGACGGCGACGCTCGTCGCCAGCGGCGCCGATGCCGTGATCGTATGTTCGCTTGAACGTGACGGGGCATCGCCGGCAGCGACCAACTTGATCAATGATCTGATCGATTTTGATGCCCGATTGCTGGGGGCGGTGATTGCGTCTTGAAGAATTTCTCTTAGCAACCCGTTTTTGAATTTGTTCCGCAACCTGTTGACACAATGACGCTTCCTTACGAACTGATTAATACGATTCTTTGGGCGATGGCAGTTCTGATTGCCATTCCCTCGATCGTTTTTGGGGGCGAGTGTTTGCTGGGGGCGCTGCGTAGCCCGACACGGCGTGATGGCGAGCGAGTTGCGAATTTAGCCATCAAGGGGGACTGCAATCCACGTCCCGCCGTCGACGTGATCATTCCTGCTCACAACGAACAATTAGGACTAGTGATTACGCTTGATTCCGTGATGTCGTCGCTTCGCTGCGGCGATCGGATCTATCTTGTCGCAGACAATTGTACCGATGACACCACTGAAATCGCGAACCGTTACGCTGCGGATTTGCAATCGAAAAACGCGGCGGTCGCGATGACGGTGCTGGAACGCTTCGACGACGAACATCGAGGAAAAGATTACGCACTTCGCCACGCATTTGATGTCCTCGGTAAATCCCCTGAAAACGATCGAGTGGTGGTGATCGTGGACGCGGACTGCAAGGTACGCCCAGATACGATCGATCGATTGGCGATTCAGGTCGCCAGAACACAGCGTCCTGCACAAGCGTGCTATCTGATGCAGCAACCTGAATCGATACCGACCACTGCCCCACGCGTGTTGTCGGAATTTGCCTTCACGGTGAAGAATTTCGTGCGACCTTTGGGTCTGTCTCGGATCGGAGGCGGTTGTACCTTGTTTGGATCGGGGATGGCTTTTCCTTGGCAATCACTACAGCGACTCAGTGGTCCGGGCGGTCACCTCGTCGAAGATATGCGTTGGACCTTTGATATGATTTTGGCGAGATCGCCCGTTCAATTTTGCCCCGATGCAATATGTCTGGCTACCTTTCCAACGAATCCAGGTGCTGCGGACACACAGCGACGACGCTGGGAACATGGCCATTTACAATTGGTGTTCAGCCAGATTCCGCGGTTGTTCCGAGGATGGCTGCAGGGGCCAACGCTGGCTTGCTTTTTAGCGGCATTTGATTTGCTGGTTTTGCCGCTGTCATTGTTGATGATCACGTCGACGCTGATCGGCACGATTCTGTTGATCGCGACTTTGATGGGATACTCGATCGGGCCGTTGGTGACATGGGCGGTCGCGATGGGGATCGCCGTCATGGGACTTAGTGTGGCGTGGTCCCGTTTTCGCCCAGAACGAGCGACATTGCGAATGATGTTTGCGATCCCGTTTTACGCCGCTCGAAAATTGCCACTCTATGCAAGTTTTATGCTCCGCCCGGAACGAGCCTGGATACGCACCGACCGGAACTAGCGATTTAAAAATCGAAGTTGTAATGAAAATGAACTGTTGAAAACCGATGAGATGAGCCAGCCGAAAGATAGTCTGGCGTTGGATCGTAAAACCAATACAAGCGACCTGTCTTACACCACGATAAACTGATGTATTTAATCCTCAACAGCCGCCCCTACCATGCTTATGGCAACCAGGTTTTCCTGGCGCCCGACAGGGCACGTCAGCTCCGGTTGCTGCGAAATTCGTTCGATGGAAAATTCGGTCAGTTAACCCTGCTCGCTCCCTCTGTACCGCCGTCGTCCCAATGCAGCTTGAACTTGGATTGCGACGAAGGACGATTGCAAGCGTTTGATATCGAAACCGAAGACATCCGCGTTGAATCTTCTTTTCAGTTCGCATCAGCCAACCACGCTTGTAACGCCAAAGACATCGCCAAAGCAAATCATCCAACCCATTGGAAAAAGGTGCTGCAAACGTTCACCAGTTCGGCTTGCGTTTTACAGCCTGAGATTCTGGCAGCCTCGGACTCCGCCATTGCTGATGGTATCTTTAAAATAAAAAGTCCTTCGCACCCCATCGTACTTGTTCATAACCACGATTCTCAAAGCGTCCTGCCCGCTCATCCTCGAACGATTGCGTTACGAAACGGGTGGTCAAATCGTCGGTTTCGGCGAAATTGCGAACGCTTGGCCCAGCAATCCGAGTTAAGTCTGTTCAGCAGTGAAACCTCGATGCGTCACTTTTCCAGGTACGCTCGAAATTCCCATGTCTTTTGCGAGCCAGCGATCTCCCTCTCTGACGTAATTCCCGAAGATGAATTACGAGAGCGGTTTCGGGATGATATGGATTTGCAACCGTTAAGACTTGTTTCCTACGCGCCACTGGAGCGCCCTTACGGAGTCAACCTTAGCATTGCGATCATCCGCTATGCACGCGACCTCGGAGCGGATGTTTGTCTGGATATTTTTGGACATGGCCTCCAGCGGTCGGAGTTACAATACCAAATCGCTAAACTCGGATTGACTCGCGAAGTCCGCTTTCAACAACATTCTCCCAACGCCATGGAATCGTTGCAGCAACAGCGTCAATACGACGCGATGTTATTTACTCCTTTGGTCGATTGCGACATGCATCCCTTCTTGTCGTGTTACTCCTCAGGGCTGCCGATGCTTGGGTTTGACCACACATGTTTTGTCAACCAGTTGGCTGCGGATAACGCGGGAATGACATTGCCCAGACAGGATCTTGAACAAGCTGGCCATCGAATTGCAGAGCTGGAACTTCACCGTGGCCAGTTGTTTGAAATGTCGCTGAATGCGCGTCATGCTGCCTGCCGACACACTCGCGAAAGCTGGTATGCCAAGCGAGCCGAATGGACATTGGATGCCATCCCGCGATTCCCACGTGTGTCGACATCAGATGCCGCGTCACCCGCCGCCTCCGCTCGGAATAAAGATCCTGCATTGAGCGGATTGCCAACGTGAGACGCAAAATTGCCGTTTCGCTAATGGAATTGGGCCCCTGTTATCGCTTAGCGATCCTACCATGAATATCGCTGCCATTATCGTCAACTACCGAACAGCGGCGTTAACCGTCGACTGTTTGCAGTCGCTTGAACCCGTGGCACGTGTGAACGATCAATTTGTTGTGGAGTTGATCGATGGCGGCTCGCAGGACGATTCCGCACTGGTGCTTGAAGCAACCGTGCAACAACGCGGTTGGCAATCCTGGGTTCGCTTTACGCCGTTGGCGGGTAACAAAGGATTTGCGGGGGCAAATAACGTTGGGATTACCGCAGCCCTGGCTCGTTCAAATCGTCCAGATGCGATTTGGTTGCTTAACCCCGACACGGTTGTCTTGGCGGGAGCGATGGAACCGCTGCTCGAGGCATTGCGAACGAATCCGTCGGTGGGGATTGTCGGCAGCCGACTTCAGTACCCCGATGGCGAGGCTCAAACCTCGGCGTGCCGCTTTCCCACGATCCGTAGCGAGTTCGTTGACGCGATGCGGTTCGGACTCCTAACCCGCTTGCTCGAACGTCACAATGTTGCCCCTGATCCACCGGACCATCCGTGCCAAGTGGACTGGGTTGCCGGAGCAAGCTTTATGATCCGCAGCGAACTGATCGACAAGATCGGAATGTTCGACGACCGCTACTTTATGTACTACGAAGAAGTCGATTTTTGCCACCGTGCGAAACAGGCCGGATACGAGACTTGGTATCAACCCGCTAGCCGCGTGATCCATTTGGTCGGACAATCCTCAGGCGTCACCGGAGAGCAAGCAGTGCTAAAGCAGCGGCCACAGTATTGGTTTGATTCACGACATCTTTATTTCATTTCAAAACACGGTGTATTGCGAACCGCCATTGCAGATGCTGCCTGGCTAATCGGACGTGCCACCTGGAATGCTCGCGCGATCGTGCAACGCAAACCCACAGAAGATCCTCCGAAACTTTGGCGGGACTTCCTTTGCAACAGCGTTTTTGTGCGAGGGTTGAGCTGATGAATGCCCCTGCTTCGCACCAACGTCGAGAAACACGCATTGCTTATTTGGTCAACCAATATCCCTCGATTAGCACCACGTTTATACGCCGCGAGATTCGTGCGATCCAGCGTCTCGGTCATGAAGTGATCCGCTACGGAATTCGCCGGCCACGAGTGCAAGTGGTCGATCCGGAGGACCAACAAGAAGAAACGCGAACCCACTATGCTCTCGATCTGCCGTTGTACACACTTGCCGGATCGGTGCTAAAGGTCGCGTTTTCGCACCCGTTCCGCATGTTAGCTGCGTTTCGGTTGGCACTCGCATTTTATTGGTGTGGCGGCTCTCTCTTTCGCCAAATGATTTACTTGACGGAAGCAGCGGTAATCAAGCGGTGGGCTGACCGAGATCAGATATCACATCTTCACGCTCACTTTGGCACAAACTCTACGACCGTGGCAACGCTTTGTCGTCTTCTTGGCGGTCCCAAGTTCAGCTTTACCGTGCACGGACCTGAAGAATTTGATCGACCAATCCAATTAGGGCTCGGCAAAAAGATTTCGCATTGCCAATTCGTGGTCGGGGTCAGTCGATTTGGCTGCAGCCAGCTTTGTCGATGGGCAGACTATGCAGATTGGTCCAAAATCCATCTCGTGCGTTGCGGTCTGGATGAAACGTATTTTGATCTCCAGTGGACACCGCCGCCGCAGTCGCCGCGTTTCTTAGCGATCGGCCGACTGCACGAGCAGAAGGGAATGCCGCTATTGATCCAAGCCGCAGCAAGGCTCGCCCGCGAAAGCAATTCCTTTCACTTGACGATCGTCGGTGACGGCCCCTTGCGAGGCACGTTGCAGAAGCTGATTGTGGAACATCAACTCGAATCCCACGTGGTGCTCGCGGGTTGGAAGACGGGCGCTGAGATACAGACGATGATCCAGCAGAGTCGAACGCTCGTTATGCCAAGTTTCGCCGAAGGGTTGCCGGTCGCGTGCATGGAATCACTTGCGTTGGGGCGTCCGGTGATCGCAACCGCGATTGCCGGGATGCCGGAACTTATCCGCAGCGGGGTCACAGGTTGGCTGATCCCCGCAGGGTCGGTCGGGGCACTTTGCCAAGCCATGAAAAAGGCGATGAACGCATCTGATGAAGAAATAGTGCGTCTGGGAAGCAACGGCGCCGAGAGAGTCCGAAAACGTCACGATATCCGCCGTGAAGCGAGGAAATTGTCCAATCGGATTCTCGGATTGACCGCCCCCCAAAAGCGAAGCCACTCCGTTGATCAATCCCGTTGCGATCCTGCACTGAAGATTTTCCCGGACGATGCGACGGCACTCCCATTTGTTTCGAGCAAGCTAAATTAAAAAGTTACCACGGCAGCCCAATGATCTAGCAACACAGAGATGACGACTCGCTGATCTGAGACATCCTTTGACCCACTGACTTGATGATGCATGCGATGATGAACCCAAGACTTGCCAACGACGCGGTAACGTTCACAACCGGACTTCCCTTGGTGCAAGGGGTAGATTTCTATGGACATTCCAAGCGTGCCTTAGACATTATTATTTCCACACTTGCGATCCTGGCTTGCATACCATTGTTCCTAATGGTTGCGATTGCGATCAAATGCGAAGACGGAGGAAGGGTCTTCTATTGGTCACCAAGAGTGGGGCGAGCCGGTCGTCGTTTTCAATGTTTAAAATTCCGTTCCATGGTGGTCGACGCAGACAAGCATTTTGAAAATATACGATCGTTAAACCAACACACCGATGACCGTACGTTCAAATTGCCACGAGATCCGCGAATCACCTTCGTTGGTCGATGGATTCGCCGTTACAGCATTGATGAGCTACCTCAGTTTTGGAATATTTTATGTGGCGACATGAGCATCGTTGGACCTCGTCCGGCGCTACTTGAGGAAGTCCAGCGATACAGAGAACTGGATTACAATCGTATTGATGTGTTGCCCGGCCTGACATGTATCTGGCAAGTCTCAGGACGCGGTGACGTCCCCTTTGATCGACAAATTGTGATGGACCTCGAATACATTCGTAGCCGCAGCTTTTTGACCGACCTCAAGTTGATCGTGAAAACGATTCCCGTGGTTGTGAGCGGCAAGGGCGCTTATTAGACAGCGATGACTGGAACGATACGAACACGCATCAACAAAAGAACAAAAGGGGCCAGCGGTTGTATTCTGACATCGGCGTCGTCGCGATTGGACGAAATGAAGGAGTTCGACTGCAGGCGTGTCTGCGTTCGGCCCTGCGTGATTCGCCGCATGTTGTCTATGTCGACTCTGGCTCGAGTGACAACAGTGTTCAGATCGCCAAAGATTTGGGCGTGAATGTGGTTTACCTTGATTTCGACCGCCCATTCTCGGCCGCGCGGGGACGCAACGTAGGCTTCGATCGATTGTTTGAATTGGTTCCGAATTTAGAGTTTGTCCAATTCGTTGACGGAGATTGCGAAATCGCTGCCGGCTGGATCGAAACCGGTCGCAGAGCGCTGATCGAGAATCCCGATCTCGCAGCCGTTTGCGGGCGGCGCCGCGAACGTTATCCCGAGGCCAGCGTTTTCAACCGGCTTTGTGACATTGAATGGAACACCCCGATCGGAGACACTCAGTCGTGTGGCGGCGATGCGATCATCCGATGTAACGTCCTAAAGGATGTTGGTGGATACAATGAACATGTGATCGCAGCGGAAGACGACGAAGTCTGTGTACGAATTCGCCAGCAGGGCTGGAAACTGCGTCGACTTGATCACGAGATGACACTTCACGATGCGAACATGCATCGAATCTCGCAATGGTGGAAACGCTCCGTCCGTTGTGGACATGGTTTCGCCCAAGGGTTCTCAATGCATGGGCGTCCTCCTGAACGCCACTTCGCTAAACCATTTCGCAGCGTCGTATTTTGGGGTGGCTTGCTGCCGTTTGTCGCCATCCTTTTCAGCTGGCCCACTCATTTCATCAGCATTGCCGCACTCGTGTTTGCCTATTTTCTGCTTTGGGCAAAAGTGAC
>CAXBHV010000133.1:0-9936 GCA_963974855.1 uncultured Rhodopirellula sp.
CTTGAAGCTCCGTTTGAAGGTGGTTCGCCGCCGAGCTTTATTATCGAGTGCAGTCGACGACGTGTGCCTCGCAGTGCCGGAGCTCCGATCGAGGGCATGACGCGGCAAGAAGAGAAGGAGCCGCATGTTGCCGATTGCGATTGCCCGATTTGCAGCATGATGGCCGATAGCGTCTTCGGTGTGGGCTTTGTCGGACTGGATGGGCACCAGTTAGAACTCGATAACGAATTCGCGTTCTCGATGTTCGAAACACACGAAGAGTGGGAAGAAGATCAGAGAAGTCACGCAGAATTCTCAAAAGAATTTGAGCGTGAAACTTCGGGAGGATCTGACGAGAGCAAAAGCGAACTGGACGAATTCGAATCAGTCTGGTCTGGAAACGTTTCAGATGAGCCGATCCCAGGCGATCCACACGACCATCTGAAGATGGCTTTCTTGCTTTCGGAAATCATTTCGGAAATGGAATCGCTGCCACAGGCCGATGACGAAATCCCCACTCTCAACGAGCGGTTTCGCGACTATCGCAACTGCGATGATGATGACCAACTCGTTCAAACCGCAGAACGCTTGAAACACTACCTGCAATTCCTGGCGGATCAACACCCGGAATTAATAGGAAAGTCGGCCGATTTCCAAAGCCGTATCGACGAGCAACTTCGCCAGTGAGTCTCCGATGCATCACCGCGCCATGCCGGAGGCGGCACTGACAATGCGAGAGACCGATGGCGTATTAAATTGAATTGGTTTAGCCGAACGTCAAATAGGCAAGCAATCCAAGTTGAAACAGCGTGATCCCGGATGTGACACAGTGCCAACTATGAAATCCGCTGCGAAATAGTTGCAATAATACGCCGAGCACGGTTAATGTTCCCAACGTTTTTCCGATCACAAAGAAACTGAAGA
This sequence comes from uncultured Rhodopirellula sp., assembly GCA_963974855.1. Classification (GTDB taxonomy): domain Bacteria; phylum Planctomycetota; class Planctomycetia; order Pirellulales; family Pirellulaceae; genus Novipirellula. Next base: position 904 of record CAXBHV010000133.1, read on the forward strand.
ACGTCGGTTCCATTTTTAACAAGGCTAAGCAAATCGGATTCTGCTCCATCATGAAAATCGTTTCCGAATGCACGAACACAAGCAACATGTCGTAGCACGAGATCAATCCGATCACTGTGCAGCAACAGGTGAAATACATGGAACGAAACCATGCAGGAAGCGTTGGCCACCCTTTTGAAACTCCGACATATTCCAATGAGGGAAATACGTTCGACATCATGTCTCTCTCCATTTAGTTGAAGTGAAAACGTGGTGAGGCATTGGACTACCAAGACCTTGTAAAAAGAGCGAAGCCCTTCAGTGTTTTGGTGGAGTACGCACATGCCGTGCCAGTCGCACTCGACGGAGGTGAGCGGCCCCTTATCGTCGCCAAGCGGTAATCATCAACAACATTCACTTCTGAGAAGCGTAATGCTGCCTAAAATCGCCCACTGCACTGCTGCCGAAATTGGCAACTGTCGCATTTAAATGCTGGCATCTAAGCCGACTTGAAAGCATAAAACGCAGGAAAAAGCAGCGTTTGCCAGGCAATAAAGCGACTTGCCCGAAAGCCGGGCAGTGGCGATCGATGAGTACAGTTACGATGGACTTTGTGGTGGACAAGTGGGGCGTGGGGGACGAGTTGAGGGATTGATAGCGAGGGATGAATCGACACCCAAGTGAAATCGGCACTCCCAATGAGGGAGTTGTGAAAGTGGGGATCTGGATTGAGTGGCGAGACTGCTCAAAACCATTGACGAGTTTCGCTACGAGAGCCTTGCACACGATGACAAGCTGGAAGCCTATCCCACATTCGGAACGTGATATGCTGGTGCATCCGCGTCGTACCTGCTTTTCTATCTCACTCCTCTTGATTGCGATGACCTAATCTCATGAGCATCTTGGCTGACTTCAAAAAGTTCGCATTGCGTGGCAACATGATCGATCTTGCGATCGGCTTCACTGTCGGTGCCGCATTCACCACCGTGGTCAAGTCGTTGGTCAACGACATTATTATGCCACCGATTGGATGGATTACGGGAAACGCCGACTTTTCCGATTTGTTTTGGGTGCTGCATGTTCCTGAAAAGGTAACGGTTCCCGAGAAAGGCTTTCAAACGTTGGAAGCAGCTCAAGAGGCTGGCGCTGTCACCGTCAACTACGGCATGTTTTTTAACACTTGCTTCTCGCTTGTGATTGTTGCCTTTGCAATGTTCTTGATCATCCGTGCGGTCAATCGCGTGGATGAAGAACTCGACGAGCGTTTTGGTGAACCCAAACCTTCCGAAGAGCCGTCGGACAAGAAGTGTGACTTTTGTCGCTCGACGATTCCGTTTCGTGCGATCCGATGTCCTCAATGCACCTCAGAGCTAACCGTCCCCACAGTCAGCGATTCGGGTAAACCCGCCGAGCGACCGGCGACGTAACAGGGGTCTGCATGCCAGCGTTTGGAGTGCTTCACCTCCCCGAAACTTGTTTTGGGAAGGTCAGAACGAGCAGAGCAAGTTCTGGGTGGGGCCGCGGAGTGTTAGTATTGCAACATGAAAGTATAGCGCAACCAGGCCCTCCCCGAAAATCTCGCTGAAGGCTCGGTTTTCGACACTCCCAACTTTGTTGGGAGGGTGAAGCAAGTCATTTCACAATCAAGCAAGCAAATTGAAATTGGATTACTCGGACGCAACCTCGTGCGACTTCATTCGCAATCGCACCAACAAGTCGTTGAGAGCATCACGAGCCGATGGCATCTCAGGTAGCTGCGAACGTTTGTACTCAGTTTCCAACATCGCGGTCAGCCGTTCGTATTCGGACTCGTAGAACGCTAAGTCGGCCGAGACGAGTGTCCCCTTTTCGGGACCTTTCAATTTTTGACACATCAAGTCGTCAAGGTACGAAAGTCTCGCATCCTCGTTCAATGTTCCCAAATTGGCTTCGACAACGCCGGTTCGCATTAGCTGGATTCCGGTCAGCAGCACACGGAAAACATACAGCAGCGGTTTGACCCGCTGCGGCGATTCCTTGTGAAACAGTCGCCACTGCGTTGCCGCGAACCCGAGATAGTGATGGGCATGATGCCGCGTGATGCAATCGGCTGCGATCGCCTTCAATTCTTCGTGCTCGGGCGTCGTCGACACCACCAGCGGCGAAAAGATTTGTTCGAGCACGTAGCCATTGCGGCGCAGCATCAGTCTGAAAAATTTAGCCGCATCATGCGTCACCAAATCAATTTCCAGTCCGTCGTAAATGCCTTCCTTCTCGACTGTCTCTCTTCCCACGTCTAAACCGAGCACGGTCGACAGCGGAAGCAAGTGCACGCCACGCAGATCGAAATCGGAATCGGGAGACGGAAAACCATACAGATGCGCTCCACTGATCGTGGCGAACACCAGCGGAAACGGATGCATCCGCACATGCTTTATCATCTGATCCTGTGGGATAGGTATCCTGCCTGTCATCGGCATTGCATCCTCAGTGCTCTTCTCCGTAATCAAGTTTTCCCTCTCATCTGCCATCTCAATCCTCCAGTAGTTGTCTTCGATTCACGTCGTCTTCCCGTCACAGTTTTTCTGCCACCTCCCGATCACGGCAACTCGTCTTCCATTGCCCGTCGCCGTGCATCGACAAGAAACGCGTTGGCTCGTTCATAATCCGGTCGATCCGGCAACTTCGTCGACTTGAACGCCGATTCAAATTCCGTTTGCAATTCCCTACGCCATCGATCCGCATCATCAAACGACATCTCCCCTCGTTTGATTCTCAGCAGTGCCTCGCGATGCTGGCCCACCTCGACCCGCACGACACCTTCGCGAAGCACGTAGGTTCCCGACATCAGCAATCGCACCAAATGCATGACATGTTTCCATTTCACACGCCCTTGGTTTCGGATATCGGTTTGCATCTTTTTGAACTGCGACGCGACGTAACCCGAATAGGTTTGAAAAACCAGTTTAGACAAAAATGCATCGCGGATCTGAAGCAACTCGCGGCCCAGCGGTGACACCGATTCGACAATGGGCGAATAGAGACACTCCAACACGTTGGGGTTCGCCTTGAGCGCCAAGATGATGAACTTCTGCAACTCCCAATAAACCTCTTGTGTCTCGTCGTTCTCTAATTGCTCGGGCACGCCATAGAGCGACCATTGCAATTCCGCAGGCGGCAGATAGATACCACGTCGATCGGTATCCGAGGCGTGATCGTCGAGCCCGTAAGCCCGCGAACCGATCACGCAGCGATAGATCACGCGGTCGTACAATCCCGCACTCATCAGCGGCGAGGCGTCATCACGAATCGACTGACTCTTGTACTCCGACAGTCGGACCATTTGGTCGTGATGAATCGGAGCTTCGAAACCGTCTGCAAATTTCACTCGGTACGCATGGGTGCGGTCGATGGGACAGCGAACGATCACGCCGACCGCACCGGCGGGGTGCGCCACTCGGTCGTTCGCGGTCATCACATCCTTTTGAGCCACCACCTGAGTGCCGGCGGAATAGATTAATGATCCAGTTGCTTTTCGGTTCACTTAAAAAGTTCTTTGGTGATTTTGGCGGTGATCGTGACTGCGATTGCCGTGGCGACCGAGAAATCGTGGGCGTCGATCGCGGTTTGGTTGCTCGCCGCGGCCGTCTGGTATCCGACATTCTACGGTATCGGTTTCAGCATCATCAGCGACGAAGCCTAGATCGCCGCGTCGCTGATGGTCTGCATCTCAGGCCTGATGTTGGCGATGGCTACGATTCATGGCAACACGAACCAATCGCCCGGCACAATTCGCCCGGCACGATTCGGGAGAGACCGATGAGCAAGACATCGGCAATCGCATGGACGTTCACTCAAACCGAGATCTTCTGGAACGTGTTTCTGTGGATTCTGGCGATGGGAATCGTTGAAGTGAACACGCAATCCGGTTGGTCCTTTCTCGCCTAATCGTTCGCTCACCCAGGCCAGACCGTTCGGTTATCGATAAGTTTTCGATTAACTTAGGTGTTCAGGCACGTTCCAGTTAAACTACGAAATGCGACCGCTCTTTTGCTGAGGAACGGTCGAAAACGATTACGGCTCCTTAGGCGGCCCCTCGTCCCGAGATCGCGTCCATGATTCTGAAACGCAACATCATTCTCGCTCTGGCCACCCTTGCCATGGTTGGCATCCTCATTGGCATCCCCATAACAGAGTTAGCGTCACAGGAATCGACGTCGCGCATCGAACCGTTGCAACTGCGAGCGGACGATGCCCCCATGCGTGCACTCCGCAAAGCGGTCCCGGGGTCGCACGTCAAAGTGTTTCTGCCCAGTCTGCCGTATCTGTACACCTCGCACGCGATCAACGGGGCGATGATCAAACCGTCGGACAATGCTCAGGGGTGGGAATATGACATGGCCGTTTCCCATCGCCAGATCGACGAAACGACCTATGAATTTCAACTGCGAAAAGGGGTCCGATTTCAAGACGGCAGTGACTTTGACGCAGACGCGGTCGTCGCAAACATGGATGCCTTTAAAAAGCAACCAACGACCTATAGCAAGATCGACCAAGTGTTCGACTATGTCGAAAAGATCGACGATCACACCGTGCGGTTTCATTTGACCGAAGAGTACGGATGTTTCATGAACGATCTGGTGTGGATGCAGTTTTATACCGCCGAGTATCTTCGCGTTTGTGGTGGCTGGAACGGCAAAGCAAGCTGTCCCAATCTATCACGCCCGGGGCCCTATGGTTTGGGCCCCTACATCTTGAGCGAGGGATATATCGAAGGCGACCGGCAAACCGACAAGGCGGTCTTGACCGCGAATCCGTACTATTGGAATTCGGAATACCCGAAAGTCGAAACGATCACCGTGTTCACTCAACTCGACTCACTGGACGCTAAAACCAAAACGCTGCATCAAGAGGGCGAAGTTGACATCACGGACATCCCACCGGAATACAAAGTCGAGACGATTCTGTCGCCGTTTGCCAAAGTCATCACGTCGCCCTCAAACAACAACATTGCCATTCATATCAATATGATCAATGGCAATCCGAAACTTCGCGACAAGTCTGTCCGCCGTGCCCTCAACGAAGCATTGAACCAGCGAAATTTGCTGTATTTTGTTTTTGACAACGAAGGGTCACTTTCGCCAACCATGGCGTCGCCCTATTTCCCGGGCGTGCGTGAGGCCGTCAAAAAGCTGAAACCTTTTTCCGAAGTGAAGGATCCTTATGTGCCGGAAAATCGAACTCGCTTGAAATCGGTGCTCAACGGATTGCAACTGAAAGTGCTAACGCAAAATCGCTTTCTTCCCTTGTGGCGTGGGATTGAATCGCAGTTGAGGAAAGTCGGCGTGACGCTGAAGATCACAACGACATCGAGTGAAGCCGAGATTTTCGGTCCACTGCTGACGACCAACGCACAGAAGAACGAAGTCGATTGGGATTTATTGGTGTGGGGAAATGACGATTGGTTTTTCAACCATCCCTACACCGCATTTCTTGTCTATCGCACCACGAACGTTTGGAGCACGGTGTATCCCGATCCGATCATGAACGAGTACATCGATGATATGTTCCGAGTCAGTGTGGACGATCCGAAATTCAGCGAAATTGTAGCCAAGATCATGCAGCGGGCTTATGACGAAGCATATATGTTGTTCGTGCCGACCCCAAACCGAGTGATGGCGATCAACAAGGAAGTCGTGTTTCGTCCCTACAAAATGGCTTGTGCTCCGTTGTGGAAAATTCAAGTCACCGACCAACATTGGTCCGTCCGACGCGGTCCGTACCCCGACAAATTCAAAGGCCCGGTGCGAATCACACGCATGGCAAATGACCAGGAGTCCAAGTAATGCGAAATCGTGGCGTCTGGATCAAATTATTGCTGCTGGTGACGATCTCGGTGATCGCTTTCTTTGTGATGGGTGTTTACGGAATCCTGACCGCGCGAACCACATTTCACTCGGTCAACGAAGTTCGTGACACCGCACTGAAGTTGCGGCGTGGCGCGGTCGAAATTGCGGAGCCGCTAAATGAACTTAGACAACTGTCGCTGACTCTCGTGATGGCGCCCGACAACGAACTGCAGCAGAATCTGAATCGGCAACAACAGGCCAAGACCGAACAAATCGACCTCGCGTTTGAAAACTGGAACACATCATCGAGCGATCCTGCGGAAATCACAACGTTTCGTGACTTGCGAGACAAATGGGGGCGGTACAAACGCATCAAAGACGTGACGGCCGACAAGGTGCTCGATGACTATCGCGAAGAAGCGTTTATTAACGCGATCCAAGCCGAACAGCAGCAGTTTGCCGAAGTCAAACAGGACTTGGATTCGTGGATGCAAGCGATCGAAGACAATGCCGACAACGTGTTTGAAACCACTCAATCCGGTTACAATAACGCTCGGCAAACTTATATCGTCGTCATCACTGCGTTGACGCTGCTTGTTGCCGCACTCGGTTACTTCACCGCAAACAGCATCATCGGACCGCTCGAAACGATGCGCAATGTGGCTGCGCGTATTGCGGCACTGGCCTCAACCGCGTCCATCGACGGGTTGAACGAACGCATCGAGATCAAATCCAATGATGAACTCGGCGCCTTGGCCACTGCGTTCAACCAGATGGTCGAGAACATGCAGTCGACGTTAGAACGGTTGTCGTACGAAGAACGGCGAACCATGGCTGTATTGAATTCGACCGCCGATGGCATTCTGACGATCGATTCGGATGGCAAGGTGCGGTCGATGAATGCCGCAGCAGAACGATTGCTCGAGTGCCGCAGTGACGAAGTGATCGGAACCGCTATCGAACCTCTGGTTCCCACGCTTGGCAATGTCCAACGCACCGATTGGCATTCGGGTGGCGCTAGTCCATTGGCGAGCACGCTGGAACACGAGGTCGTAGCACACACGTGCAAAGGACGCGAATATCCGATCGCGCTGCGTGTGCGTGAAATGAATTACATGGATCAAAAATTGTTTATTGCGACGCTGCAAGACATCACGGCACGCAAGCAGACCGAGTCGGAGCGGCAAAATTTGTTTCACGCGATTCGCGATGCGGTCCAGCGGTTGGCGGTCGCTAGCGAACAGATTCTGGCGACCACATCCAAACAGGCGTCGGGGACTCAGGAGCAGGCCGCGAGTGTTTCGGAAACGGTGTCCACAGTCAATGAAATCGCACAGACCGCACAACAAGCGGCCGAGCGATCTCAGGAAGTGGCCGAATCGGCTCGTCAAGCTGATGACGTCGGCAATGCCGGTCAGGCGGCGATCAAAGAATCGATTGCTGCAATGTTGCAGGTGCAAAGCCGAGTAGAGTCGCTCGCGGAGAGAATTTTGTCATTGGCGGAACGTGCCCAAGCGATTGGCGAGATCACGGCGACCGTCAAGGACATCGCCGAGCAAACCAATGTTCTGGCGCTCAATGCAGCAGTCGAAGCATCCCGCGCCGGCGAACACGGTCGTGGGTTCGCCGTCGTTGCATCGGAGGTCAAATCATTGGCTCTGCAATCCAAACAGGCGACCAATCAAGTTCGCAAGATTCTGAGTGAGATCCAGGAGGCGACGCAAGACGCGGTGCATTCCACCGAAGAGGGGCATAACGCCGTGCAAACCGCCAGCCGTGTGGTCGAGAGCGCAGGTGAAACCATCAATAAACTCGTTTCATTGTTGGCGATTTCCGCAGAATCGGCGATGCGGATTTCCGCGTCGGCCAACCAACAAGCCGCGGGGGTCAGCCAATTGAACGAAGGCATTCGTGACATTAATCGTGTCACGCAAAACAATGTCGAGACGATCGGGCAAATTGAGCAAGCCGCACGTAATCTGAACTCGCTCAGCCACGAGCTGGCAAAATTGACCGCAAAATAGATTTTGTCTCCAAATTGCGTTGCATCAAGACGCTTTTCTCGACCTTTGTCTTCGTAGCCGCCTCACTGCGACATCGTATTCTGCTTGGACTGCTTCACTTCGCAGCGACATTCGCTCGATGATGCACGTGATCGAAGCAGATCTTGAACAAGCGGACGTTGTCAAACGGGGCCGGTTTGTTGACGACGGGCAACGGTTCAATCCATAGCATCTGCCACAATGCCGGGATGAATGCTGTTACCGATGTCAACTCGTCGCATCCATGGTCTTCGGCACAGCCCTTGCACTTCGGAATGCCGCACTCGACACGGGTGCCGTGGGTGCTGCACCAAACAGCATCACGGTCCCCCCGTTTTGTTGGTAACGTCGTTCCTTGTTGAAAATTCGATCGTCATGACCATTCGTGCTAGACAGTTGACACAACGTGTCCCTTATCCTTCGTCATGGATTCGCATCGAGTCGCGGCAAGCCTGTGACTTGGCGTTCGAAATTGCCGACAATGTCAGCGGGATACGGGTCGATTGGGCGGGACATCTGCCTCGCTTCCGAGTTTATAGCCAAGTCGTTGATAACGCCGTGGTGGTCGAAGTCACCGATCCCCAACGTTGTGCATTTGAGCAAGACGGAATTTGGCGACTGCGATTGACGGCCGAAGAAACAGAGTTGCTGCCACTCGGAGGCATGCGTTTCACATTGGAACATCGCGAACCGCTGGGCGAGTATTCGCAGGGAATCCAAGGTGGATTCAGTTGCTGTGAGGCCAACCGGCAGAAGGTTCAATAGACCGCAATGTCCCATGCCGATCGACCACAGACAAGAAGAGATTTCGTAGGAACATGGAGGTAGGAAAATCAGGCACTGCACGACCGGTCTATCTAATTTTCCTGTCGCATCAATTTTCCTGTCTTACATCCGTTATTCCGTAAGCAGGTCAATATGGGTCATTCCACAGAATGATCTGAGCCGCTGTAACTCCTGCGGTGATTGACGTCAGTGAGGGAAGCGCAATCAAAATTGTTAATTTGTTCCGCTGGTGCGGGAAATGCGGTGTAGGGTTGAAGGGTTACAAATCCTCATTTTCCGATGGATCAGACATGTTTCGACTCATTTTTGTCCTGGCGGTAACGCTATGGGTCCATAGTGGCAGCGACGTTCAGGCTCAAAACTACCGGACTCATTCCCACAGCCATCGCTGGCAACCG
>CAXBHV010000134.1:0-9925 GCA_963974855.1 uncultured Rhodopirellula sp.
AAAAGTGCACCAGCGACCAGACGAAAAGTGTCGAGCCGATCAGTATCGCGAATTGGGTGAAGGAAATCATGCGTTCATTAAAAAGGCCAACGACGTTGACGGCCTGGTGAGTGAGTGTCGTGGATCGCTCTGCGATCCAACACGTTTGATCGCGGAACGATCCACGACAATCCGACCATGCTGGCTAGTAGCAACGCGAAACGGAATAAGTCTTTGCCGAACCGCAGTGTCGCGAACCGAATTTTGTGGACTCCCTCATCGTCCATCCGCCAATCCGGCGTACTTCCTAACAGCAAATTTCGCCCGCCGGCAAGTCGTTGGTTTTCGCGGGCTTCCGGGCCGCTGACATATGCCGACATACGCCCGCCCGACACGTGTGAGTAGCCATGTTTTTGGTGGATTACCGGCGCGACCTTGCTGAGGTCCACGACGGGAATTCGAGCGTTTTTGCTTTGCCAGACCATCCAGTTGTCCCAATTGCCTCGGCCAATCGCAAAAGGGGGAATGTCTTGGTACAGGTCGACGGGGAACACGAAATAGTCTTTGCAGACGATCGAAGCGCCAGTCCCATCGGACTCGAGTCTTTGAAAACAGTCGGCGATCCAATCGTCGTTGTCGTGATCCAAATCCTCAGGCATCTCGAACTCGGTTCGTTGTCCAATCGCAAGCCAGGACTTCCACTCGGATTGCATCAACTGATCCGTGGCTTGGACGAATCGCTGGTCCAAAATGATATCGGCGTTAACGAACGCTCTAACTGCCCCGCGCCCCTGTGACGCGGCGATGCGGAAAACATCATCCAGCAGCGGAGTGCCGTACTCGTTTGTATTGCTGGTGTGATGACATTGGAATTTGACGTGAATGTCGGCGGGAATGTCCGAATCCGAAAACAGAATAATCTCGACTTGCGGCTCGAGTGCTTTCCAGCTGGCGATCGCGTTGCGTTGGTGTGCATCGGCTTCGCCTTCGAACGGTTTCAGCACCGTGAACAACGTCAGCAGCGGCGCATCGACTCGCCGCTTTTTAGTCTTCGCTGTGACAAGCATTGAATCCATTTCTAAGCCCACACCGATGCGATTTTACGAGACGTGATGGTTGATTTTTTGATCACGTTGACCATTCGTCGATTAAACCAATGTTGAAAACTTGGGTTGGGTTTGGGCGGTTGCCAATCGTGCCATGCAGTATCGGCGAGTCCTTCATAGAAGACCTCGCTGCGAGGATGGTTCGATCCCGCTTGCCAAGGTTTGAACTCGGTTGTGAAGTGCACAATCGCGGGATTCGTTTTCATTTCGATCCACTGTTGACGATCGATCGGCGCATGGGCGGCTGTTGGATATTCAAAGACGTGGGCGCCCTGATTCCAGCGTGGCTCAAAACGGCCCCATTGGCCGTGGCAGAGCACGTTTAACGCGTATTGATCCCAGCACCATACATAATTCCGATTGTCACGCAGGATTTTTAGCAACCGTTCGGCGACGTTCTCTTCACGCCAACGCTGAATGTTCAACACCATAACGCCGCTGTTGAAGTACTCCGCTGCACCATCCAGACCCAACGGGCGGTAGTTGGGGATCGGCCGCAACGCCGCCATGTAGGGGTTGGCGAGACGGTAGTTCTCGGCGTCAATAAAGGGACACGCTGCGTCGGCAGTGGCAAGGCAGTAGTGTTGCTCGACTGGCAGATCCCAAAGACTCGTAATGTCCTGTTTGATGAACAGGTCGCAGTCCAAATAGATGGCTTTGGTTACGTCGCTCGGAACCAGTTCGGCGGAGAGTAGCCGAAAGTAAGCGGTGTGCGAAATGTGATGCGAAATCGAGAGGTCGGAAACAGTATCCAAGTCAGGTGTGATCGGATGAATTTCGATTGGTTCGCCAGCGAGCGTTTGCTCAAGCAACGACCAGTTTTCGTCAGCGATTTCACCTGTCAGCAAGAATAAGCGAATTTGGATGCCAGCGGCGAGATGACGACAGGCACTCTTTAAGGTTACCGCCAGCGGCATCACGTAGGCATCGTCCGCCGCGCATACCACATCGATCCGTTTCACGTCTTGTGATTCGAGCGATCGATTCTCGGTAAGAGATTGGGGGGACTGTTTCATCGTTCGCTAAGTTGCATCCGTGCCACTGGCTTTTGATTTAGAAACCCATTGCAGGACTTTTTCTCGCGTGCGAACCACCGGTCCCGCAATCGGATGGCTGTGAATCATGTCAAATATTTGGTGGGCTTCCCCGAGCTCCGATTGCAGTTGTTGGATTGTCCCATGGAGCAATTTGATTTCGCGTTGAGCATCCGCCAATTCGACCTGCAACATGCCGGTGTCGTTCAGCGTGGCAGCGGCACGCTCGGGGAAAATTGATTCTGCACACAGCAGCGGCGTTGAGTTGCTCAGCGGTGGCAACAACGCCGCTGGGAACTGCAGCGGTTGCGATGGATCCGCGATGGTGGCTGCTTGTTCGCTCATTGCGTTGATCAGCATCAGCATGCGGTCGGTGGCATTAGCATCGTATTGCAACGAATCGGCAAGCACACTGTTCTGCAAATGCATTCGCTCGGCGGGCGGATTGCAAAGTTGCGATAGCGTGCTGTCGAGTTGCTCCTTGCACGTCACTCGCCAAGCGGCGTCCACATACAGCGGGCTGTTGGTGTAGTCCAAGATCGCGGTAGGCTTACCGATCAACATTGATTCAAGCTGGGCCGTCGACGGCGTTGTCAACGTCGCATCGGCGTGCCGAAGCGAGGTAATCAAGTCCTCGCCCTGGGTATCCCCGAGCTCGTTCTCGACGCCAACGATGCGGTCCATTCCCCCGGTCAATCGCCAAATCAATTCGATCGGTCGACTGTTCACTGTGCCGATGCGTTGTGCCCAATCTTTGACATCGACGATTGAGCGATCTGCTGACGCTGTGATTTGGTGAATCCCGGCCATTTGGCGGTCATCACCAGCAGGCGGAACGGTTGGCCCGATCGATATTCAGGCGAGACTCGATCCTCGGGCGAAGATTCAGGGCGAAGGTGATCCAGTCGAGGGATGCCGACGACTTCCACTTTGTCGGCGTTGCCCCACGCGGACAGCGTTCTCGCTTGCGAAGCTCCGATACATGCCGCCTTGTGACAGAGGATGGGCCGCATCGTCCACGGGCAAGCAGGTTCCGTTTCGCGGTTCTGCCAAGCATTCCGCCACTCCAAGATTCCGTCGATCGCATAAAGCGTGGCCACGTTTCGGCGTTGCAGTTCATGGATGGCGGTGCGGAATCGCTCGAAGTGTTCCGAAAAGAAAATGGCCAAATCGCCGGGCCGGGCCTCGTTTGTCACCGCGTCCGGTGGTGCGATGCGAATCGGAACTCGTTGCACCAGCGGCCGCGCGTGATGCGCAACTTCTGGTTCGGTTCCCACATAAAAGATTGTTCCCGTTGCCACCGCGGGCCCGTCCGTGAGGGGTAATGCGTCGCGTCTTGATAGAAATTCGCAGTCGACCAAGTCAATTTTTGTTACAGCAACTATCGCCTATCGAGCAAAACCGATCAAGTGGGACGCGATTGACTCGATCATCGCCGCAGCCAAGCCAGCAGGTCCGCATAGACCGAATCCTCGCTGAGTTCGCTCTCGCGGACCTTGCGAACTCGCTTCGTCATCTCGCTTCGAAATTCGCGATCGTGGATCAAGCGAACACACCCATGCGTGAAACCGCCCGCATCGTCAGCGACGATCATGCTGTGGATGGCGGCAATGGACAAACCCTGCGTGTTGTGCGAGTGGGCTACCAGCGGTTTGCAGAAACAGAGCGACTCGATCGATTTGATTTTGATCCCGCTGCCAAAGCGAACCGGATTGATCGCAAAATCAATCTGGGCATAAAAATCCTCGATGCGAGGGATCAAACCCAAAATGCGTACTCCCGGTTGGTCGTAAATCGGTTGCGGGTTAAGTCCTTTTGAAACTGATCCTGCAATCACCAGTTCGGCACTGGTGGCGCGATGAATCTCGTCCCAACAATGTTGCAAGAACCAAGAGATCCCATCCACATTGGCAGCGTTGTTGGATCCAATGAACCCAATTCGAGGGGGGGAGGACTCGCCATGTTTCCGCGAGTCCACCTGCGGTGCGACGGTGGATAGCTCGCTTTGATGTCCCACGATGGCAACGTCGCTGTGGGGGGCCATTGAGCGAATTGTTTCGGCTTCCTCGGTTTGAGCTGCGATGATCAAGTCAAACTTGGCCATCGCCGCTGATTCCTCTTCCTTCGAGATCGCGATCCAGTGGGCCTCGTTGTGAGTGGCAAATTGTTGTTGGCGAACATGAAGCAGGTCATGTGTATCGACCAGGGCTTGAAAACGTCGCCGTCCGACGGGAAAGTCATCGAGCAGATTGGCCCAGATCACATAGTTGCACAAGACAAAATCGGGGCGTAACGATTCCACCAACGACTTGAATTGGGTGGGGGCCAATGGCCAGCGATAGGTTTCCAGCGTCGCGGGCGTGAACGCCGATGAAGTCGCGACATCGTTCGTTGACGGTTCTGATTTTCCAAGCCTTCCAAATACGTTCCGCGCGACGGGTGTCAACCGGTCGCGTAAACGCGTTCCATCAGGGTTGAACTTCACGATCTGCAGCTCGGATTCGCAGCAGATTGCATCGTCCGAATCCGTCATTTCAACCAAGAAGAAGATGGTTAACTGAAAGTCATTTCGCCGCAGACATTGCACCAGCGACCATGTTCGCTGGTGCGCCCCATGCTCGCGCCTCCAAAACGGTTGGTCGGTAACGATCAGAATGGTTTTCATCAGTGAACGAATTTTTATCGGAGAGTAGCGGGGCACGCGATCTGTCGGACAGTCTGCCCGACGGGGGCTGCACGGTTGCCGCGAAAAATAGAAGACGATAGGCTTCTACGCAGGTCGTTTGGTATAAACCGGTGAAACGTCGATCCTTTTGTGAGCCGACGGCGCTAGCCGCGGGCCCGTCGATATTGCAGGAAACATGCCCGCGGCTAGCGCCGTCGGCTCAGATCATTATGTGGGATAACTCATGTTGACCTGCGTACGCATCGGCCAAGGTACCCATCGGTTGCTAACAAGGGTAGGCGAATCGAATTAAATGAGAAACCTTTTTCGCTCGCCCCCTGTGGATGTTTTCTTCATTCGAGGCTACGCCAAATCGGGAACCAATTGGCTTTGCAATCTGATGAATCTGCATCCTCAGATCGCCTGCACGGGGGAATTTCACTTGCGTCCTCTGTTCGACAGTGTGCGTGCCATTCAGACCGCTCCGTGGGGAATTTTGAGCCGCGAGAAGCAATCGGCATTCCTCGAAGATGCTTTCTACCAAATGGTAAAGCAGTTGATCCGCGATGTTGGTGGCAACAAGCGATGGTGCGGCGACCGGACACCATGTTCGCTTCGCTCGACGTTTGTCCCGGGCGTCCGGCAACTCTACATCACCCGGGACGGTCGCGATGCCGTGGTCAGTTGGGCGTACCACACGCTGAACTACAACTTCAATGCAGGGCCACGGATGCAAGAAAACCTACAGCGGTTCAAGGCCGATCCCAACTATTTTGAGCAGCACAAACAAGATTTGTTGGCGTGCGAGACCGTCGTGCGTGAGTTTGCGTCGCAGTGGAACGCGGCGATCATCGACGATTTTCAAATGATGCAGTCGGCTGATCGAGCAGAGATCGATCTGCCGTACTACTGGATTCGCTATGAAGATTTACTGACCGATGCACGGAAATATCGAAACGAGATTTACCAGTTTCTCGGTCTGTCTGCGGCAAAGGCGAGTCCGCTGAATGCATTGACGGAACCGGGATTTGGCTCGGCCGATACCAACCGGCCGGATAATTTTTACCGCCGCGGCCGTGCCGGAACTTGGCAAGAGTATTTCACCGCCGAGCAACTCGCTTGGTTCACGGAAGAGGCTAGCGAGGCGTTGAATTTGGTTTCTGGGAAAGCATCTTGAATTCGCCCCATGAAATACTTGCCCCGATCATATGAGAAACCCATTCATTGGGGGCTCTGCGGTGGCGTTTGATTCGGTATAGAAGCGACTTAAAGGCGGCGTTACACAGTGCTCTCATCCGGCTCTGGCTCTGTTTGCCGAACATCACGTTGGCTTGCCCTTGGCCCACAAAATAGGATCGCACGTAACGCTCCGTGGCTCGGTCGGCGGGAATGATATGTTGGACCTTGGCACGAGGGACCCAGCGACCGGTTTCACCAGCACGAGCAATGCGTTTCAAGACATGCGTCTCGTCTTCTCCGATCATTCCCGAGCGAACTCGGCCGAGCGTAGGGTCGTAAAGATATTCGCGTTGCACATCCATGCGTAACGCAAAGTTCGCTCCGTAAGGGAGGCGGGTTTCACTGAGTTCGACCGGTTGCTCGCCAAGGTCGCGTGCGGCATAGACCGACTTGCATTTATCCCAGGTCGATTCAAGCCAATTGGGGCAACCGGGCGGCTCGAACCATGGCTCAATCTGGCCACCAAAGAATGCCACGTCAGGCTCGGCCGTAAACGCGTCGCAATACGAAACCAGCCAATCGCTACCGACCAATACGTCATTGTCGGTCCAGACGATGTAATCGCCAGTTGCTGCGGCGATCGCACGATTTCGGCTTGCCGAGTGGCCCTGGACCGACTCAACGAGCGACACCATCGGCAGCGAATCCGAGAACGCGTCGATGACTTGCTGGGTATCGTCGGTTGAGTTGTTGTCGACGAGGATCAGTTCCCAATCGAAGCGATCGTCCACGTTGATTTCGCACAATCGTTCCAAGGTTCGGCGAAGTAACCGCGACCGGTTCCATGTGCAAATGGCAACGCTGATCTTAATGTGCTGCGGTGACTCAGGTGAATTGAGATGAAGCAACAAATTACCTGTGAGTCGAAGCTAGTTGGGTGATCGTATTGTAAAAATCGCCGACCGGGTCCTGGCTGTATCGCTGGCGAATCCGCGTGCCCGCCAGTGCTCCCATGGCTTGCCAGTCGTCTCGTTTTCGCCAAGCGGCTTCCAGAGCAGCGTCGAGTAGCTCGGCAGTCGCCGCCGCCGCAATGAACCCCGTTTCGCCGTCGTCAATCAGTTCGCGGTTGCGTCCGACATCGGTGGTAATGCAAATGCGATTGCAGAGCATCGTTTCCACCACAGCCAGTGCGGCCCCTTCGAAACGCGAGGGAAGAATCAAACCATGATGGTTCGCCCAAACGTCTTCGATGTTTTCCGAGTAACCTGCCAATTGAATGTGAGATTGCAGACCGTAACGCTCAATCAAACGCTCCATCTGCGTGCGATTGCCTTGCGAATCTCCGAACAGTCGAATTGATAGATTGCGATCACGCCACTTGTCTTGCTTCAACACGTGGATCAGCAAGTCTTGGCCTTTCGAAGTGAAATGTATTCGGCCAACACAGGCCAGTCGCAACCTCTCGTTGTCTGTGGGCCAAGCTGGGTTTGCATGCCACGTGACATTAAATGGGTTGTCGATGATCTCGGCATTATCCAGCTCGAAGGCGAGGTTGGTTTCGACGCGGTCGAGGTTCTCTTGCGAAACGAAAAACACCTTTTTCGCATTGGTATAGGCCGTTTGGAATTCGTCGAGATAGATGGCGTCCAACGACTCGGTGCTGGCAGATTGGACGTTGATTGCGTACGGGATTTCGCGGCGAATTAACTCCGCTGCTGGCGTGACCGCATTGAGATGATAGCCAAGAATAACGAGCACAAAATCGGGTTTTTCGCGGGCCAGCCAACGTCGCAGATGGTTTGTTTCTTGCTCGAGGTTCAGCGGTGATTTCAAGCGATAGGGCCACGAACGCCAAGTCGGATCTCGGCGTGGCCAAACAGTGGCTCCTGCGGACCGCAATCGATCCAGTTCGCGAGGCGTGTCTTCCCACCAGCGGTAGTTCACCGTGACTTGGATGTCATTCTCGAGCAGTTGCTGAGCCACGCCCGACCACAGCACTTCGCTGCCGCCCCATGGCATTCCCGTCATCGTCGAATAGAAACCGATTTTCACCTTGCACAGTCCAAATAACCAAAGTCGTTGATCGCTCCGCGATCACACGCCAAGATCGTGGAGCGATCGGAGATGCTTTTTTCGTAATGATCGCAGCGCGATCAACGACGATGACGTTTGCACTATCGTGGCGTGATCGATGACTCTGGCAAAGGGGTGGTTGCGGTTCGCATCTCAGAGCCATCCATTTTCAAGTCTTCGGGATTTGCGAACACCGAGGGCGAATTCAACGCAAACCGACATTCATTAATCGTGGGGGCACCGAACCCGACTCCCATTACGCTCAGTAGCGTGCCGCGTGCGTGATGTACTTTAATAAACGCCAAGTTGTAGTCGACCAAGCTGCGTTGGAATTGGGTTTCGGCCTGGGTCGCGCGGACCTGGGCCTCCAACACTTCTTCCACATGCACGTCGCCAGCAGCATGACGCTCTGATTGGGCGTTCAATCGAATCAGTGACGCATCGCGACTTTGTGCCATCGAGTTCATTGCACCATATGCCCGATCGAGCTCGATGAAGGCAGCACGCAATTCCGATATGACGTGTCGACGCTGTTCTTCTGCAATCGCTCGAGCCCGAGAGAGTTGCAGATGTGCGTTGTGTACTGCTGCGTTCTCGCGTCGGTTCCTGACCGGCCGACTGTATTCGATTCCAACTTGCCATCCTTGTAATGCTTGACTGAACAGGTCGGTATCGGTGGAGGGATCGTCAGCCAGTCGGCGATACTTGCCGATCAAGTCGACTTGAGGACGTTGCAGGTTCCGGGCGGCTTTCAGTTCCAAGAGGCGTTTGTTGATCTCGGACTGCTGCTTGCGAAGTTCGATTCGGTTGGTTTGAGCGAGTGCATCGCTCTCTTGCCAATCAAAGCGAAGCGACGCCTCCAGCGGTGGGCCGACGGGATGGATCAGGCGATCGACGGTCGTGGGAAGTGCCAACAATGTTCGTAACTTCAGTTCAACGTTGTACACGCCGGTTTGCCCTGGAGTAGTGCCTCAGATCGCATTCCGGACACCGGCTTCGGCGGAATAGTACTGCTGGCGAGCCAGCGCCTCGACGTCCGCCGGGCTGACGTTCTGGGCTACCCGCTGCTGTTCCCGTTCCCACGCTTTGCGAGCGTTGTCCAAAGCCGTTTGTTTCGCCTCGAGGTTTTGATAGGCAAAGAACAGCTCCCAGTAAACGATTGCAACATCGCGAACCAGTTCGGATACCGATTGTTCGACTTCAAGCCGTGCTTGATTGTGTTCAAGCTGCGAGATTAGCACCCCACGATACATACCGGGCTTCGCCAGCGGGCCGGCGATTTGGTTGAATTGCGTTCCCGCACCGCGCATCAACGGGTGTCGTGCTTCGGCTCCGTAGGCAGCGTAAAAGCCGCCCGCGAGTTCCTCGTCATAGCCGCCGACGCCACCGACGGACACCTTTGTGCCCGACCGCAGGACGCGTCCGACTCCCATTTTTGCCAGCGTCTCAGGTTGTGCGAATACCCCAAATTGGCCACTGGAAAATGCGGAATTGACCGAACTGCCTCCGCCATTGTAGAGCAGACCTGCCTCGAATTGAGTATCGAATGCGGATAAGCTCGCGTCGATGCCGAGATTCGGATCGCTCTTTAATACGGCGGGATCAAGCGTGGTCCGTACAGCATCGGGAAACGTCAAAACGCGACCGCCACGGTCACGGATCACCGGGCTGTTGTCCAGCGCGATCATGACGGCCTCGTCGAGCGAAAGATGCCATGGCGTTAACTGGTCGAACTCATCGGCAGTTGGCGGGACTCGCTCTGCGTTAGCTGCCGAAAAGCTTTCAGCTTGGAATGACAGCGTCGGCTCGGAATACGAAACTGTTTGTAAGAGCGATTCACTCGCCGTTTTTGCTGGCGAATCCGTATTGGATACTGAGTTTTCTTCAAG
>CAXBHV010000135.1:0-9922 GCA_963974855.1 uncultured Rhodopirellula sp.
CAGCTCTTTGCCGTCGGCATCCACCAACAAAATGGTCGGCACAAATTCAACATTGAACTTCTTAACCAGAGCCTTGGTGTTCGCAGCGTCCATGTCCAAGCGTAAAGGCACTACGTCGTTCTGCAACGCTTGCTGAACCGCCGAGTCCGGCCACACGTGTTTGTCCATCATTCGGCAGGGAACACACCACGACGCGGCAAAGTCGATCAACACCGGCCGTTTCAATGTCCGGGATTCCGCAATCGCTTCGTCATAATCGCTCAACCATGCCACATCCGCTGCGGCGTTGATATCCGCTTCCGCCGTTGTCGGCATCATTGCTTGACTGCCTCCCGGCTTGGGCGACTCGATCGCTAACGTAGCCATTGAGTCCGGGATGACATGGGGAATGGCACCGCTGCTGTGAATCCACACCGCTGCAACCATGACAATGAACATCATGATCGCAACGGCAACAATTGCACTGCGTCCGGATCGTATTTCTTTTTGTTTTGACTTCATCAGATTTTGTTGAGAATTAATGTGGAATGTAGGGCCGGTTCCCACTGGCCAATCAAAAGCTGGCCGGTAGGAACCGGCCCTACAACTTGACTTCATCAGACGACCTATGTTTGTTGTTCCTCGCCCGTGACGGACGTTTAGAATCGGATGTACGCGTAACCTTGGTGCTGCAAATCGATAACTCGCGCGAACGCGGCGGCGGCGAGCAACACATCCGGATGGATTTCCGCTTTCGCCCAACCTTCCTTTTGACGCCGTGAATCACAAAATTCGACATGCACCCCCATCTGCTTCAACTCCGATAGCAGCTCTGTGTTGGGGTTGCCGGTATCCGTGTTTTTCACTCGGTTCCATGCTTCGTCCGTCAAAATATGAGTGGACGCGTCACCGTGAAAAACCGCCCGCAGGTCAAGTTGCTCTGGATCGACGCCTTGTTTTTCGTAGTACCCTCGAAGCTTCTTCAAATACAGCAGCGGCTTGCTGACACCTTCTTTCCATTCGTCTCGGGTGCATTGATAAACGACCTTGATCGGGCCTTCATACTGCAGCCCAATCACGGGCCGATTTGCTGGATCGGAATCCGAGCGAGAAGAATTGTCAGTCGGTGACACCGCAAGTGCGGGCGAAGCAATACTCAGGGCAAGTACCGCAAGGGATGCAATCGCGGGGGAGAAAAACTTATTCATCATTGGTTTCCTTTTCTTCGGAAGGGGAGGAGGAGTTGACTTTGGCTTGGGGATCATCATCCTGAGAATTTCCATCAAGTGCGTCTGCTTCGCGTTCTTGTTGGCGGTTCTTGATGAATGACAGGTACTGCGAACGCAATACCTCGGGACGCACGACGCACCGCACTGGCGGCTTGCCGGTATCTTTGACTTCGCCACGATTAGCCAAGTACTGGCGGACGGCATCATGCGTGGTTTGTTCAATTTGTTTGGTCACGCGACAACGTTTGACGCGGTGAATCTGGTCTTCGGGCTGTCCCTTGCGAGCTCCGGCCGCGAGACTGTAGGACTTTTCAGGGTCCACCGCTTCTCCATCAATCTCTAGACGTCGTAATCGCTCGTTGGCTTTTGCGGTGGAATCGAACTGCACGTTCATGTTGGTCGATGGTCTCGCCAACCAACCGCCGTACAGCCGCAAAGGATCCTCGGAAAAAACGTTTTCAAATTCGTTTTCCCAATAGTCGATCAACTGTTGCCCGTAGGCTTCCCCGACTTTGATTTCCAAATTCAATGGCAACCAGTTCCACAAATCGGCTTCGGTAATGGGGCCTGGAGCGGTCGGCGGCGAGAAACGAAAACCGTTGCTCAGTGCAACATCTGTTCCTGCTGATTCTTTTACCGCGTCAGCAATCAAACGATCCATTGACGTGCTCATCACGTTGTAGCGCTCAAGCCAAATATCGGTACGACCGATTTCACGATTCATTCGCTCGCGATGCGGGGCGAGAACTTCGTCAACGATTTCTTTGACTTGTTCGTCTTCGGCAAACTTGTCTTCACGTAGCTCGATCAATTCCCATTGACGATCGACAATCTTGCCTTCAGACATCGTGATATCCATCACTCCGACGAGCGAGCCGAATGCACCGGCTTCGACCACCCAAACGCCGCCCACGTCGATCGGTTCGTAGGTGCGTTCGTGCGTGTCCGCCGAAAGTGAAATATCGACACCGTGAAGTTGGCGTGTCAACGGAACGGCTTTGTGTAAACCGATATGAGTGACGAGCACCACCACGTCGACTTTTTCTTCATTGCGAAGTTCGTCGATCAGCGGCTGAAGGACCTTGGCTGCTTGAAAATTCAATCCTTCACTCATGTGCGGCGGTTGTCGCGAGGGAACATCGGGATCGGTGAAACCGAGCAAACCAATCTTCACTCCATTGACTTCCTTTACGAGATAAGGACGGAAGGACCGCTCGCCCGTTTTTGCGTCGAAGATATTAGCAGCGATCATCGGATAGTTGACGTTTTCGCTGAGTTCTTGAAACTGCTTCGCTCCGTACGCGACCGACCAGTTGCCAGGGATGGCGAGGTCAAAACCGAGTGCGTTCATCGGCCGCACCATTACCTCGCCTTGGGTCCACGCGCCGGGGCCACTGCCTTGGAATGTGTCCCCACCATCAATCTTGAGCATTCCGTGGGGCCGTTGGGCTTCGAGTTGCTTAAACACTGTGGCAATGCGACTCAATCCGCCAGCGTTGTGAACACGCTCTGCCCTATCGCCTTGCCAAAACAATTCAGGGTGCGGTTCGAGTTGCGCATGAATGTCATTAACAAATGCGATCGAGAATTTTTTGGTTTTCATGTCAGCGCCGCGTGAAGGAACGTTATTGGCGGCCGAGACAGGTATCGTCATGGCCAAACATCCGACAACAACAGCAACAAAAATGCCGATAGATTTCATGATTAGTAATTCCAGCAAAAAAAAGGAGAAGAAAAGGGCGTCCCGAAATCCCAAACGACAGGGACAATCCGAGTCCTAGGCCGTTCGTGTCGTATCGCTGGCCTTGCCTGGCTTGTTCGGTTTCAGCGATTCGTAACCTGCCGCTGCCCATGCGTCCCAAGACCCCGGAACGCTCCGTGCATCAAAACCATTCGCTCGCAGAACACCCACTGCAACACTGGCTCGGTAACCGTTACCGCAGTACACAACCACCGGCTTGTTCTTATCTAACTCGTCCATCCGCTTGGGGATTTCGGGCAAGAACATGTATTGGGCTCCCGCGATATGCCCCATATCCCATTCCGATGGTTGTCGCACGTCGAGCAGCGTCATTTGGTCCGTTGGGAACCGCTGATTCACGTCATGGACTGACATCGTTTGGAACGAGTCGAATTTGCGGCCCGAGTTGATCCACGCTTTCATGTCGCCATCGAGCGCGACTTTGACATTGGTCAGCCCAACGCGTGAAAGCCAATCCAACGGATCCTCAAAATTGCCTTCGGCGGGCTTGATGATTGCGATCGGGCGATCTGGATCGAGCATCCAGCCTCCCCACATCGAGAGCACTTCGTTGTAACCAATGTTCATGGCACCTCGGATGTGACCGCCGGCAAAAGCTTGCATCAAACGGGTGTCAAGCAGTTGCATGTCGTTGGATTGAATCGTTTTGTCAAATGCATCGGGCTTGAGCAGTTCGACATGCGGCGTGCCACCCAAAATCTCAGGACCATCTGAATTGATTTTCTTCATTCGTGGCCAGTAATACGGCACCGGCGGCTGAGCACTCAGCAGGGCTTCGATAAACATTTCTTGGTTGTTCATTCGCCAATACGGATTGCCTTGACGTTCCTTGGCAAGCGTTGGATCCCCTTCGGGTGCTTTGATTCCGGCACCGCAGGGAGAACCAGGACCATGAGCGGGGTAGATCGTCAGTTCGCCGGGCAATTGAGTGAATGCGCTCTGCACCGATTGGTAAAGCGACTTGGCGAGCGAATCGGTATTTTTAACGCCCATTAAATCAGGACGTCCCACGCTGCCGATGAATAGAAAGTCGCCGGTGAACAATGCCCATGCTTGACCGCCGCCTTTGGACGACGCCAAATACGACATGTGCTCAGGCGTGTGCCCCGGAGTATGAATACCACGAAGCTTGATGCTGCCCACCGTTACTTCGTCACCATCACGGAGGGGTCGATCGACTTTAAATCCGTAACCCGGATCGCCTTCAATACTCGCCACGATCCGAGCCGTGCCAGTGCGATCGGCGAGTTCCCGGGAACCGGAAACGAAATCAGCATGTACGTGTGTTTCCAACGCGTAGGTGATTGTCAGCCCATGTTTTTCCGCCAGATCCAAGTACACCTGAACATCGCGGCGTGGATCGATCACGACGGCCACCCCAGCATTTTTGTCACCGAGAAAATACGAGTAGTGCGACAAGCCTCCCGCTTTGATCGTCTCCAGAACGACATGCTGCGGTGGTCGAGTTGCATTGCTGTTCTCGCCAGCCCGGGCGACAATCCCAACTTTAGTCAGCAAGGCTGTCCCCAGTCCGAAGGCTCCGGCGTGCTGCAAAACTTCGCGACGATTGAACGTGGTCATCATTGGCTCCTGGATGTATGGATTGCGTCCGGTTTTGAGCACGGGCGTCCGACAATCGATCTAACCGCCAACACTCAAAAGGTCTCTTGAGTTTTAATGTTCGCATCCAATTCTCATCCGCCACCCCAAACTCAAAAAGTTCATTGACTCTGCGATTCACGCGGTTATGATTGCAAATCAGCAGATCGAAGATTTTGCGGGGCAACACGCGATCAAGGGAAAGATTGCCAAAAAATGCGTCATTTTTCTGACGCCAATGTTTCTGATCCCAGGTCTTTCGAATCCCACAGATTGCGGCATGCGTCGGCTGATGGGACCGTCGCCGCACAATATCCAGCTACCCCCCAACGGCATCATGCTCGAGAAACAAAACCAAGCGGCGATTTACCGGCAACTTGCCGACGTGGGCGGAGCACTCTCGAATCCGCATCGCCTGAAAATGATCAGCCTGTTGGCTCAGGGTGAAAAGCCGATTGACGAATTGGCTCAATTGACCAATCAGTCGCTGGCTGCCGCGAGCGCTAATGTGAAGGTGCTGAGAAATTGCCACTTGATCGCGACCGAAAAGCGAGGTCGCAGCGTTTACTGTTCGCTCAAAGACCCGCGAGTCGCTGAACTATGGCTGCGATTTCGTGATCTTGGCGAAGTCGTCGTCCCCGAGATTCGCGAAGTCATGCGAGAGGAATTCGATGCCGATGAAGGCTTATCGCCACTGACAGAAAGCGAGCTGAATGACAAACTCGATCGCGGGCGATTTACCTTGTTGGATCTGCGGCCGGCGTCGGAATTTGAACAAGGGCATTTGCCAAAAGCTCGGAGCGTCCCATTTGCCTCGCTCGCCGAAGCGGCACCAAAATTACCCAAATCGGCAACGATGCTGGTTTATTGTCGCGGCCCGTTTTGCGCGGCCGCGTTTGCGGGAAATCGCTGGTTACGAGAACATCAATTCAAATCCCAGCGGTTGCGTTTCAGCGTCCCGGAATGGAGAGCGGCGGGGCTAAGCATCGAGCGTAATTAAAGACTTACGCGATTGCTGATGGACCTAATCATCAGCCAAGCTCCCGTTGTTAGTCGATAAAGCCGACTCGCACGGCTTTGACTGCGGCATCGGTTCGGTCGTTGGCGCCAAGTTTTCGCAAGATGTTTTGAACGTGCTCTTTAACCGTTTCGACACTGATCATCAGCGACTTGGCGATCTCTTTGTTGCTGAGCCCCAACGCAATGTGCAGCAATACCTGCGATTCACGACTCGTCAGGGGCCAATCACACGCGAACTGAGTGAGGTCGACTTCGTTGAGCATCTTCTCACGAATTTGATGGAAACGCCCCTCGGGAACCGCCCCTTCCGCATTGATCGCGCGTGATACCGCGTCGATCAAACCTTGTCGCTCCGTATTTTTTAGGATGTAATCGTTGGCCCCCAACGCGGCGGCGCGAGCAATGTAAGTCGGATTGTCGTAGCTGCTTAGCACTACAACCGGCACATTGAATTCGGATTGCCGAATTTTCTCGAGTAACTCGAGTCCGTTCATTCCAGGCATTCGGATATCCATAATCACAGCGGAAAACGGCTGCTGTGCCATGAAGATCAGTGCTTCTTCTGAGGTGCCTGTCGACATCGCGACTTGCATGGAAGTCCCGTTAAACATGCATTTTAAGCCAAATCTTGCGGCTTCGTGATCGTCGACAACCAGTAGCTGGGGGGACATGTGTACTTCCAAAAAAACGATGATTGTGAACGTGCTGTAGAACTTGTGGTGTCGACGATTGTTCACTGTTTGTCTACTCAACACTAGCCCACTTTATCCGCTAAAGCATTGACAAAACAGCACTTGCAGTCAGAACAGCGAGAAAAACCGTTCTGGCAGGGGGGTTTCTGATTGCCGCAGGTCCCGTACGAGCGTGGACGCACTCATTTGACCGGTTCTTAATGGTGACCTAGATACCTGTGTTGTTCCGCATCACCGGAATGTTGGTCACGGCTTGGAATATCTCTGCAGGCATTGCAGCCTTCCCAAAGCCAATCCGTCTCACGCCCCTTCGATCTACAAATCATCATGAGCGCATCTGCATCGATCCTGTTAGTCGACGACGACCAACACCTCGCCGATTCCATGGCTCAGTGGTTGCGCGAGATGTCCAACCATGTAGAGACCGCGGGCACGTTGACGGCGGCGAAAGCGGCGCTAAAGAAACAGAAATTTGACTTGGTGATCACCGATCTTCATCTCGGTGCCGACGACGGATTCGATTTGATCGGTTACACCAAAAAACAATATCCGGGCACCTCCGTGCTGGTCATCACCGGCTATGCAACTCCGGACACTGCGGTTCAAGCAGTCCGAGCGGGCGCGTTTGATTTATTGACCAAGCCGTTGATCGACGACGAGTTGACGCTGGCCATTGAACGTGCCGTCGAGCAGAGAAAGATCGCCCAAGAAAACGAGACACTGCGTTTGCAATTGGATCGCCGCAGTGGAATGGAGAACATCCTCAGTCATGACTATCGAATGCTAAAGGTATTTGATGTGATCGACAGCGTGGCGGACGCACGAGCCTCGGTGTTAATCACGGGCGAAAACGGTACAGGTAAAAGTATGATCGCCCGAGCGATCCACGCTCGTAGCTCGCGGCGAAACGGTCCGTTTGTCGAAGTCGCCTGTGGGGCATTGCCCGACACGCTGCTCGAAAGCGAATTGTTCGGCCATGTTTCAGGGGCGTTCACAGGAGCCAATCATGACAAGCCCGGCAAGTTCGACATGGCGGATGGCGGAACACTTTTCTTGGACGAAATCGCGACGGCAACGCCAGCGATGCAAGTCAAGCTATTACGCGTTTTGCAAGAATTCAAATTCGAGCCTCTCGGGGGCAACGAAACGCATTCGGTCGATACCCGCGTGATCTTGGCAACCAACGAAGACCTCACAAGTGCGGTAACAAGTGGTGCGTTCCGGCAAGATTTGTACTACCGAATCAATGTGGTGAACATTGTTTTGCCTCCACTGCGAGAGCGTCCCGGCGACGTCACATTATTGGTGGACCATTTTCTCACCGAAGCAATGGAGTCGTGCGGTCGAGAGATCGAAGGATTTGACCGCGAGGCCATTGCGGCTCTCCAAAACTACAGCTGGCCGGGGAACGTACGTCAACTCGAGAACATTGTCGAACGCGCGGTATTACTTGGCCGAGGCTCATCGTTGACGATCGACGATCTGCCACCCGAAGTGACCGGGCGAACATCCGACGTGACGTTTGCCAGTCTTTCCAGCAGCCCCACAAACCGCGTCAACCATGCCATCGGACAAGTCGACGGCAAAACATTGCGGGAAGCTCTCGAAGCGCCCGAGCGAGAAATCATCCTGCAGTCACTACGTTCACATCACTGGAATCGAGCTGCCACGGCAGATGCGTTGGACATCAACCGCACGACGCTTTACAAAAAAATGAAGCGTCTCGGATTAGATGATCCACGTTTGCAATACGCAAACTAGGGGTTCGCCCGTCTTCAATGTTTGGGTTCAAGATTGCGGAACTCGCATGCGCGTTCCCGATCGGTTGAAAAACCCGAGGAAAGTCTTGACGACTTCCGCTACGAATTCTCTATGCCCCTATTGAGACTTGGCCCGTTTGTCGATTTCCGACAGCTGAAAACGTGTGCTGACAACGGAGTGTTTTTCGGGTCCTGGACGATACTTGATGTAGGTCGTTGCGTGGATGGTTCCATCGCTCAAACGCTCGAGCCCCGGATAACCGCAGTCAAAAACATTTTTTGCATGGCTGTGCAATAGCTTGATCCGATACTGGCCAGGACGCCCTTGTTGAATATCCTCATAGGTGCCCACCCACGCCACAAAGTGTCCCTTGGTTTTGCTTTGCGGCGCTAGATCACGAAACGCGATGACCCAGCGTCCATCGGGTGCTTGAACGCCCATATGGCGATCCCCGGTCAGCCCCCAAGCGGTATCGACAGGCTTACTCCAGGTTTCTCCTTCGTCACGAGAAAACATCATCAAACTGTTCCCGGTGTGCGTATTTTCTCGCATCAAACAACACAGTTCCTTTCCATCGGGCGATCGCAGCACGAACGGTTCGCACGGATTTTTGCCCTCGACCGCAGCGACCACTTTGGGCTGCGACCAAGTCAGGCCCCCATCCGCGGTGATCGACTGCAACACGCTCAGCGGCGTTCGGTCTTGCCCGTCGGGGCCTTTGTGATAGAGCCCGAGATAGCGTCCGTCGTGTAGACGAATGATGCTGCTAAATGTCATCACGCATGGAAAGCCGAGCGGAGGCATTTCTTGCCACGTTTTGCCTTCGTCTTCACTCATGATGCTCGGCATCCCTGGGCCACCCCGTTTTCCGAGCGCGGCCGAAAACACCCACAGCCGAGCGACTCCATGGGGGTCCACCATTCGATAAATGCTGGGACAATTTTGATGAGTCGAATACCCTGGCGGCAGCGACGCATCCAGACGCGTCCAATTCCGTCCCCCATCATCGCTTCGTGCCATCGGCCCCGCCGCGCCGCCATGGTTGATGCACCACACGCAAAAGAGGGTATCACTGCCGGGCAGTTTCAGCGTCGTGGGATGTCCTTGGTACGTTTGCGGTGTTCCCTCGGCGATGACGAGCTGACGATCGGTCTCCGCAGAAATATCAATCGTCGGCAAGTTATCGGGTTCCTCACCGAGCGACGTTGTCGCACAGGGAACCAGACAGGCTAAAAACAATACTCGACTCAATACAATATTCACTGCATGCCTCACGAAGTCTCACGGAAATATTTAGCTAAGCACCGCCTGCGCAATAAGTGACGGGGTTTCCCGTAGCGGAAGTCGTGCGTGACTTTCGTTTTCCAGGCTGGTCGAAACTCTCGCGCGCGTTCGGCTACGACAGTAATTACTCCGACAGTCATAACAAAACAGCGGCCGGTTGATTTTAATGAGTCGCCCGTGCGAAAGCGACCGATTTAGGCCGAAAGTCTATACACTGAACGGGGAAATACCGTCGACCGAAGTACTCGCTCGGCTGATACTCAGCGAAATCCGCGGGCTGACGTCCGTGGTTTGGGAAAACAAAGCCATTGCCCCCGGACTCGCGTCCGGGGCTACAGCGTGTCGTCGCTATCGCGACTAAGAATCGAATCAAAACTTTCGCAAACTGAATCCACGCAACTCCAAAGTTCTAAGCAGGTAGGCAGGAATCAATGGGTGAAATCCCGTTAGCCGTTTGGACACTAGCCCCGGTTCAGCGCCGGATCCGGGGCTAGCGTTGGACCGCTAAAACGTTGCTGTTGTCGTGATTTTTGGTTGCGTTGGCTTTCTGCCACCTCTCCACCAACTTCGTTGGGGGAGAGGTCGAACGGAGCCTT
>CAXBHV010000136.1:0-9894 GCA_963974855.1 uncultured Rhodopirellula sp.
CACTCGAAGCGGCGGTCGACGCAGCGGTGCAGCGCGCCGCAGCGGTCTGAGTCATCTCAACCAACGCTGCCACTTCATCAAAAGCTTTTTACGTCGCCACGTGTGCGATTTGCGGAAATGAGTGTTCGGCGCAGCCAAGTTTTGGGAACACTAATCAGCACTGATTAACACTAATAAAAAAGCGAGGGTTGGTCCCGCCTCAACCTGAATATCGCAAGGTAGCGTTCCATGCAGGACGACACGCAAGCCGACCGCGCAGAATTCGTGCAGCTTCGTGTTATCCGTGGCAAACCAAAACCCGCAATTGTCAGCCACGAATACGCACGAATCAACGCGAATGAGTGCTGGTAAAAAAACGCAACGCAAGCGAATCCTAACATCACGTGAGTTCAAGGGCTGGATGAGTGTGCGATTAACGGAAATGAGTGTTCGGCGCAGCCAAGTTTTGGGAACACTAACCAGTACTGATTAACACTAATAAAAAAGCGTGGGTTGGTTCCGCTGCAAACTGAATATCGCAAGGTAGCGTTCCATGCAGGACGACACGCAAGCCGACCGCGCAGAATTCGTGCAGCTTCGTGTTATCCGTGGCAAACCAAAACCCGCAATTGTCAGCCACGAATACGCACGAATCAACGCGAATGAGTGCTGGTAAAAAAACGCAACGCAAGCGAATCCTAACATCACGTGAGTTCAAGGGCTGGATGAGTGTGCGATTAACGGAAATGAGTGTTCGGCGCAGCCAAGTTTTGGGAACACCAATCAGCGCTGATTAACACTAATGAAAAAAGCGAGGGTTGGTTCCGCTGCAAACTGAATATCGCAAGGTAGCGTTCCATTGAGGACGGCACGCAAGCCGACCGTGCAGCTTCGTGTTATCCGTGGCAAACCAAAACCCACAATTGTCAGCCACGAATACGCACGAATCAACGCGAATGAGTGCAGGTAAAAAACGCAACGCAAGCGAATCCTAACACCACCGAAGTGGACACAAGGTCATTGCAATTTGTTGAGGGAAATGCCAACGCCTTCGCAGGGCAGGGCTGATGAACATGCTAGTTTCCAGGTGATTCCGATGGCTCTGCGGACGGGAAGTGCAGTAGATTCTTTGCCGGGGGGAGGGTGACATTGGCTTGGGGAAAACGTCCTTGAGTTGTGGGGGAATATCGCAATTCACCTGACGCTTCTATTCTTCTCGCACAAGACGTTCGAACCACGACGAGTACCCCCGCAACTCACGCACGAGCTCCGCTGCAAAATGCTTCACAGCGATGGGAGTTATCGCTAGCCTCTAACAAATGCAAAACCAGGCAAATGAGAATGTCAAACCGCCAATTTGGACAGTGTCGTTGGTTGCTGGGGTTGGCTGCCATTTGTCTTGTCAACGTGCCAATCGCCAGCGCTCAATCAGGAACGATCGAACTTTCAGAGTTGCCTCCACCGCCCCCATGGGTCGCGGAACTGCTGAAACAAGCGGACGTTCGTTTTTGTTACGGTTGGCAGGAAAAACCTTCATCGATGACGATGCCAAACGGACGTCGTCTGGACGGGTTAACCGTTTACAAAATGAATTATGACTTTCGTACCCAAAGTCGCCTGCAGCGTCGAGGCAACCGTCAGCAGAGGGTGACGACGATCCGTTTGCGTAGCGTCCGACTCACCTGCGATCATACCGTTTGGTTTCGCGAGCGTCCTAGCTCAGAGACGTTTTGGACGAACTGGCTGGTGTTGCACGAACTCGATCATGTACGGATTTCAAGTGACCCAAGGCATGAAAAGCGATTCAAGGAGCTGCTGTCCGAAAACGCGGTGCTTGTTCAGCAACCCGACGAGATCGCGTCAACCGAAATTGGCCAGGCGAGTCAGTCTGGAAAAAAACGGGTCGAGACAATCTTTCAAACAATATCATCGTTGGTCGACATCCGCAACAAAGAATTGGATCGTCTGACCGACCATGGCATGAAGGATTTGCCTAAGGGCACGTCGCTTGATGCGATTCTAAATCCATTACCATGAAACTCGGAGTTATTAGTTTGTTTCGAAAAAAGCCATAGCCACAATTCCAAGCGCAGGTAGTGGACGAGGCAACGAGTCCTTCGCTGGATGACGACACAAAAGGACTCGTAGCCTCGTCCACTCCCCAGAAATCAAGTCGTTAAAAAGCACGACATTCGCAAGGGGAAAAAAGTGACATCTTGTAAAGAGGTTCGCACCTAAGAGGTGAGCCACCAGGATCGACAAGATTGTGTTAAACGGTGGCCATTCTTCTCATCCTTCTTGAAAAACACAATGGTGATGCCATGCCCCACTTCTGGAATCGCTGGATCGGACGCGTAAAGGATTCTCGTCGAAAGAACCGCAAGAGGAACTCACTGCGACGACTCCTTCGATCTGAAAATCTGCAAACGCGGGAACATCAATCAGACGAATCGCCAAACGGCCGATAGGCAAGCTCAAGCCGCTGAGCGCGTCAATATTGTAGGGAACATGCCCGCGACTAGCGCCCCATGCCATCCACTTTGTCAGTAGTTGAATGACTCATATTGACCTGCATACCGTTTTGAGGAGCGTCGTGAAATTCGATCCTACCTCGACAATCACCCACGTGAGAGCATGTTTTTGATTGCACCGGTTAACATCGGATCGACGCCGGCAGCGCAGTGGGCTACGCTGACAGCGTAGCCGCCTTGCGGGTATGCCTCTGCGGTAGGAATGTACCACGGACCGCCATCGGAATACGCGGCGCAAGCCACGAAGCGATCGGCCGCCGCAGCCTGGGCTCGTAACTGATACTCGACAAAGCTTTCCGAAGGCAGATGCAGTAAGGAAATGTCATTCACATGCATACAACTGAGCGTGATTGGCAACATCGCCTTCATCCGGCGAATCCAGGCGACGGTATAAGAGGGCCGATTTCGGTTCACCACGCTTTGCTTGCTGTCACTGATCTGACGCATCAAAGCCTCCTCGTCAAAGCTTGGGTTGACCGGAGGCAGAATATCCTGGGTTTCCCAGCGAATCGACTTGATGGATTGTCGATCCAATGCTTCTTCCGAGGCGACGATCCCAGCGAGCATCC
Source organism: uncultured Rhodopirellula sp. (assembly GCA_963974855.1). Lineage (GTDB taxonomy): Bacteria > Planctomycetota > Planctomycetia > Pirellulales > Pirellulaceae > Novipirellula. The sequence goes on from CAXBHV010000136.1 coordinate 3,080, forward strand.
GTTCGGTCAAAACGACTCGCATCTCTTTGGATCCATCGTTGTACTTGCCCGCTCCGATGTTTCCGCCACAGCCGTTGAAGTACAAGTGCGTACAGTCCGGTTCCTGTTGTTGGCGTTGTTTACGAGCCCAACCACAGCAATCGGCGCTCACACGTCCATCGCCGTAGTAGCTCATCGGGTGACAGGCATAGTAATGACATGCCGCTAGTTTTCGGTCTTGGTGATAAAACGCAACCGTCTTGAGCATCGGATCGATCACGCCTTCGGGCAGAGCATGATGCTCCGGATTTCGCGAACTGCTACCACGCTGCGAGATCACTTTGCCGTTATCGCCTATGATTCGTCGATTGCCCGCTACCTTTTCGACTTTTGCTTCGCCATGGGCAACATGGGTCACCGGAGTGGTTTGCTGCAGAGCTTTGCGGACGGCACCGCGACCAGCATCGAGACAGCGGAGAAAGAACTCTCGCTCGATGATGTGCGGCAGATCCTCCTGGGCCAACACAATTTCTTCCGAATCAAGACAAGCAAACGGCGCATTATGCTGGTGCACACAATGAACCGTCACTCGGTCGACGGTGGTTCCTGCCGCCTCTGCCAACGCTTGTCGCCATTGCAGGTGTGCGGAATTGAGTAGCCCCGTCCAATCGACAACACAGACCACAATCGGTTTTCCGGATCCGAGCAACACATAGCCGATCGCTTCGAGCGGATCGTCGAACCCGACAACGGGCTTGATCCAGCCTCCGCACAGCGAGTGCCCCATCGGCGGCGTAACATCAAACCGAAATGTGCCGAGGTGAAGGTTTCCAGCGTGAGTCTCCGCCGGCGTCTGGGAATACGCCGATGAAGTCGCCAGCCCGCTGGCGAACGTCGCTGCGGTCGCTGTTGATGCCGCAATAAACTCGCGGCGATTGAGATATCGAGGTGGGTTCGTGTTCATAACGAGGGATCGGTGAGAGGTAAGGCGGGAGAGGTTGTGGTGGGAGGTCCGTTGTCACAGCAACGCGTGCTACTACGACCGTGTATGATATCGTCTTATCCTCCGCATATTGCATCCCACCTAAATTGCAACATTTACTATGCTTGAACAGTCCAGATCCGCCCTGCTTATTTTTGCTGGATTCCTCCTTCTCGGTGGCGAACTGGCTGCCCAAACCAACACGCTGACCTACTTGGACGAGCCCGCCGAGGGTTATTATCCCGGCACGGCGTTTCCCAAGCTGACGACACCACAATGGGTGGGTGAGGAGGGAGTCGACGTCGTAATTACGCTCGGGATCGACGACATGGCCGATACCGCGAAATACGAAGCGTATTTGCGGCCGATACTCGAGCGACTGAAACAAATCGATGACCGCGCCCCGGTCAGTATCATGGCGTGCAAGGTGGACCCGACCGATCCCCAGTTGCAAACGTGGCTAGACGAAGGACTTTCAATCGAAGTCCACACGGTCGATCACCCCTGTCCTTGTCTGCAAGGAAGCGATTTCGCCACAGCCAAATCGACGTTTGATCGTTGTGTCGACACGATGGGTTCCATCCCCGGTAACACCCCCGTTGCCTTTCGCACCCCGTGTTGCGATTCACGCAACACGCCCAGCCCGCGACTATGGCAAGAGATTTTTAACCGTCGCACCGAAGCCGGCAATTTCCTGCAAGCCGACAGCAGCGTGTTTACCGTTTTCACCGACGCCGATCCTGATCTGCCGCGTGAACTCGTCTTGGATCCCAATGGCACCCCGCGTTTCGCCAAGTACATTCCGTTTCCATCGTTCGTCAACAAGATCCAAAACTATCCTTACCCGTATGTGATCGGCAAACTCGGCTGGCAGTTCCCGTGCATAGTCCCAAGCGACTGGGAAGCTCAAAATCTGCAGCAGCCCAATAACCCCAAAACCGTCGCCGATATGCAAGCCGCACTCGATGCGACCGTGATCAAGCAAGGCATGTTCAACCTCGTGTTCCATCCGCATGGTTGGATTCGCAACGACCAAGTGGTCGAACTGATCGATTATGCAGACAAAAAATACGGCAAACGCGTCAAATTCCTGACGTTCAAAGAATGTGTTGATCGCATCAACCGCAACCTGTTGGTCGGCCAGCCGCTGCGCTCGCCTGAAAATGGCGGGGACCATGGAGTGCGCATCGCCGATTTGAATCAAGATGGCTACGTCGACGTCATCATCGGCAACGAAACTCGCAAAACCGTACGTCTGTGGCAACCGCAAACCAAGCGGTGGCGTGAGTTCGATCATGACGTGCAATTCACCTCCAAAGGAAATCAAGGACGAGTCGACTTGGGCGTCAAGTTGGGGTATCTGGCGAAGAACGGTTCGGTTTCCTTATTGGTCAACAACGAACACCAGCAAGGCATTTACCAAGTGACCGACGATGGGATCACTTCCAGTCCACTGCCTGCGCCGCTGTTGGACATCCGCACCTCCGTCGCGGGCGTCGATCAAGGAGTTCGGCTTCGTGATTTGGACGGGGACGGCATCTCGGAGGTGATCGTTGGCAATCCAAAAACCAAACAAATTCTGAAACGGGGCGATGATGGCAAGTGGCGATCGACATCGCATCCGATGCCCTTTGCGATTGTCGATGATCATGGCCGAGACAACGGCGTGCGATTTGTCGATTTTGACAAGGACGGCCACGACGATGTGATCATTTCCAACGGCGCCGAAACCGCAATCCGGCTTTACGATGTCGACAGCGGCGGATTCACGCGTATGGTCGAGGACTTGACCAATGTCCCCTTGATCGTCCGCAATGGAACCAACAATGGTGCGTGGTTCGCTGGCGACCATATGTGGGTGCAAAACGAAGACACCCACCGTCTGCCCGATTGGGTCGACCGCCGTTCTTTTCTGGAATTGCTAGGCCGCACCGAGCCTGGGCCCCGATCGGCTGCGCTCTCACACCAATCGATTCAAATGCGACCGGGCTTTGAGGCGGAGCTAGTGGTCTCGGAACCTTTGGTGATGGACCCCGTCGGTCTGGACTGGGGCCCTGATGGAAAATTGTGGGTCGTCGAGATGGCGGACTATCCCCTCGGCCTTGATGACAAGGGCAAACCGGGCGGTCGCGTTCGCTACCTGGAAGACACCAACGGAGACGGCCAGTATGACAAATCGACGTTGTTCTTAGACGAAATCCCCTTTCCCACCGGCGTGATGGCGTGGCGTGATGGAGTGCTCGTCTGTGCCGCTCCGTCGCTGTTCTTTGCCGCCGACCGCGACGGTGACGGGAAAGCCGAAGTTCGTGAAGAACTCTATCGTGGATTTGGCGAAGGCAACCAACAACATCGTTTCAATGGCATCACTCGCGGATTGGACAATTGGTTGTATCTCGCCAATGGGGATAGCGGGGGCGTGATCGAGTCGGTCAAAACGGGTGAAAAGCTCGACATCCGCGGACTTGACATTCGCATTCGTCCCGAGGACGGAGCGTTAGAAGCTCAAACAGGACAAACGCAGTACGGACGTCATCGCGACGATCACGGCAATTGGTTCGGCAACAATAACTCGATTCCGGTGCGTCATTACGTCTTGGCGGATCATTATCTGCGTCGCAATCCGTTCGTAGCGCCGCCGGCGGCTCAACGGAATATCGCTCGCTTAGACAACACCCAAGTGTTTCCGATTTCTCGCGTGCTGAGCCATTGGTCTGGTTACAAGCCACCTGCTGCGGGAATGGAACATGAATTCACTTCGGCATGTAGCACGATGGTTTATCGTGATACCTTGTTCGGCGATGATTTTCTGCAAAACACGTTCACCTGCGAACCGGTTCACAATCTCGTTCATCGCCGGCAATTAATTGCCACGGGAGTCACGTTCGAGAGCGTTCGCCCCGAAGACGAAGCACAGATTGAGTTCTTGGCCTCGACCGATTCCTGGTTTCGGCCCTCGTTCGTCACTACCGGACCCGATGGGGCGCTGTGGGTGACCGATATGTACCGGTTAGTGATGGAGCATCCCGAATGGATCGGTGAGCGTACCAAAGAGCTTTTCTTGCGTGCGGGGCATGATCGGGGACGGATTTATCGGGTCTATCCGAAAAACAGCTCGCCGCGACCGATCCTGAAGCTCAATGATTTATCCGGCTCCGCCTTGGTCGATCAACTCGCATCGTCCAATGGCCGCGTCCGCGATCTTGTCCAACAACATTTGATCGAACGCAATGACGCGGCGGACATTGCTTGGCTGCAAACGGCGTTACGTTCGTCAAGTAATCCAATGGCTCGCTTGCACGCGCTGTGCACATTGGACGGTTTGCAGATGGACGTCGAAACGCTGCTCATCGCGTTGGCCGACACAGACGCCACCGTCCGCCGTCATGCAATTCGCATTGCTGAAAAATTCCTACACGAGCCGGGAGAAGCTTCCAATCGCTTGGTTTCGGCACTGGAAAGCTGTGACATCCGCGATCCGCATGTGCGTATGCAACTCGCCTATTCGCTAGGCGAGTCCTCGTCGGCGGGCGCGATCCAACGACTCGCCGAGCTTGCATTGCTTTCCGCCGGTGATCCGTACTTAAAAGCCGCTGTGATTAGCTCGCTCGGCGAGCACAATCTGCGTGAGTTCCGAACGGCGATTCACGGCAAAGAGGCTGCGGGACCTTATGAAGCCGCTGTCCTCGAGATGGCCGTGCGGATGAAGAACAGTGACTTTCTGGCGGAGCTGTTCAACAACGTAATCGATCAGGTCCGTCAAGACACCAGCGTCGAGAACATCCACGAGCTCACTGCGGCATTGGGTACCGTTCGTAAACGTGGCGTGGCACTGCAACCCGCCCTGCGGATAAAACTGGCGGAATTGGGTGCCGAACTTGCGGCGCTAGTGGCGGATCCGGACGCTGAGATCACACTTCGCCGAGCCGCCGTTTCCGTTCTGACGCTGATCGATGCAAAGTTTCGTGGAGAAGTCCTTAAATTGGTCACCGCAACGGAACCGCTTGAACTTCAAATCGCCGCGATCCACGCCCTGGCTGGTCAAGAAACCGCCGCTTTGTTATCGCGGTTGACCACCATCAGCCCCACCGTGCGCTCTGCGATCCTTGACGATTCGCTGACGCGTGAATCCACCGCGTTGCAATTAGCCGAGGCTGTCCGCAGCAAGACGATCCCGCTACAAACCATAAGCTCGGAACATCGACAAAAGATGGCCACCCATGTCAGTGAGAAAGTGCGTGCGGCGGCGACGGAATTGTTCGGCAATGCGATGAGTTCGGGGGACAAACACGCCTTGCTCGAATCCTATCGCGTCGTAAATCCCACGTTGGGGGATCTGGGCCGTGGTCAAGCGATCTTTACCCAGCATTGTGCCAGCTGTCATCGCGTCAAAGGAATCGGCAATCAAGTCGGCCCCGATTTGGCCGGGCTCAAGGATCGCTCGCCTAAAGCGATGGTGACCGCGATCCTGGCTCCCAATGCCGCGGTCGAAGACAAGTACCTCAGCTACAACGTGCTAACGCTCGATGGAGTCGTCGAGGCAGGCATCATCACCAACGAATCGACCGTGGCAATCGAATTGACGCTGCAAAACGGCAAATCTAAAACCATTTTGCGAGAGGATATCGACCAAGTCCAAAGCGTCGGCACGTCACTGATGCCCGAAGAGTTCGAAAAAGTAATCTCCCCATCGCAGATGAGCGACTTGCTGGCGTTTCTCGACGAATTGGGACCGGCACCCAAAACCTTTTCTGGAAATGAACCCGTCACGATCACCGCAAGCGATGGCGGGACCTTTGAACTGGCCGCTTCCGCATGTCGCATTTTCGGTGACAAGATCAACTTCGAAGCGAAGTATACAAACATCGGATTTTGGGGCGATGTTAATGATCGAGTCGAATGGACCATTGCGAATGACAAACCAAGTCAATATGAAGTTTGGTTGGACTATGCCTGTCCCGCTAATACCGCGGGCAACGCCTTCATCTTCACCCTCGGCGAGCAAAGCTTGACCGGAACTGTGCAAAGCACGGACAATTGGGACGACTACCGGAAAATCAAACTCGGCACGATCTTGTTGCCGCAAGCCACCAGCGTTGCGGTCTTCAAGTCGGATCCGAGTTTGAAAAACTGGCTGCTCGATTTGCGTGGCATCACGTTAAAGCCAATCGCACCGTAATCGCGGGCTGCTAATCGTTCGTTGTTGCCATTGGTGGAACGAAACTCTTCAGGAAATCGTTGTCTGAAATCAGATGCGATCGGATCATGAAGACCTGACATTTACCTCGGTCCGAGGCTTCAGCATTCGGCCCTTCGTCACTCGCGTACGGTTTTGGCGAAAAGACAAGCAACGCTTCATTTGCGGCCAACACGCTGTCGACTGCAATCGAATCCGATTGGACTGTTGGTACCTGAATCGTGATTTCTTCGTTAAGTTGGCTGCTTTCCAATCGAGGAAGGTTGGCAAGCCTAACATCGCCGATACTCGAGTGGGTGAGGACCAATTGCAGGTTAACATTATTATCCTCAGTGGCGGTCGGTTTGAGCCGGAATTTCCACCCCTCCTCGAACACGGATATCTTTGGCTGCAACGCACTCTGAAGATTTCCACTGTCAACCGAAACGTCCGTAACGAAGGGACGCTGCACCGTATCGCTGATCACGGCACATTGCCCATTGAACATCGTCACTTTCGGTGCCCCCAGTACGTTGGATCGAGGATCTTTTTGGATTCGGTGGAGTAACCGTTCGCTTTCCAGTCGACTGATTTTGGTGGCTCGAACTGGAATCGAAACGGACTGCTCGACAATGGGCGAAGTGGCGAGGACTTCCCGCGAGGTCGATGCGTCGATCGAAA
>CAXBHV010000137.1:0-9880 GCA_963974855.1 uncultured Rhodopirellula sp.
TCGCTTCCATCTCCTAGGCTCTTCGGCACGTCATCGTGTGGTGATCGACTAGGACATCGGTGTGACGAACCGCACGTCATCGCCTCGATCCCGACCTATCGGGCTGGGGACTGATTGAACTATCATGGTGTGACTGTTCTTTGCCGACCAAATTACGATTCGCCCCTGATTTGTGCTGATGACCAAGACCCGTGATTTTCTGGGCCCCTATCGATTGGCCCGTTTGATTCGCTCCGGAAGTACCTGTGACGTCTGGGAAGCTATCGAAGAAAACTCTCAAGAGCGATACGCGCTGAAACTGCTCAAGCCATCGGCGCGAGATGACAAGGCAGAGATCGCGTCACTGAAACACGAGTTCACCGTGGCGTCGGACCTAAACAGTCCACGTATTATTAAAGTGATCGACTTTCGCACCGAGTCCGGAGTTCCATTTTTGGTGCTGCAGCTATTCAGCGAACTGAATATGAAGCAAGCACTCCGGCAAGGGCCTGAGTCGCTCGCCTACATGTTAGACAAGATCGTCGGTCAAGCGGCCGAAGGCTTGTACTACATGCACACCAAGAATTGGATCCACTTGGATATCAAGCCTGACAATTATCTCGTCAGCCGCGATGGCGAAACGAAACTGATTGACTTTACGATCGCCGAGAAGAAGAAAACTGGATTTAGCAAACTGTTCCACAGTTCGAAGTATGCAAAAGGGACACGAAGCTACATGTCGCCCGAGCAGATTCGTTGCAAAGTATGCGACGAGCGTTCGGACATCTACAGTTTCGGATGCGTGTTGTTCGAATTGGTCACGGGCAAGCCGCCGTACACTGGCGATACACCGAACGATTTGCTGAATAAGCATCTGACCGCATCGATTCCAAGTCCGATCGCGTACAACAACAACGTGTCGAAAGACTTTGCCGATGTGATCAAGCAGATGATGGCCAAACGGCCCGACGATCGGCCCGAATCGATGTGGGAGTTCCTAAAACAATTCCGAGCCATGGAGTTGTGGAACAAACGTCCTCGCAAACCCGAAATCAGCGTGTTCGACACTCAGACGGGAATTCGCGGTGCCGAAGACATGATCAAGAAACAGTCAGCCAATGGCGACGAAGAGGAAGTATAAACCTCACCTCCTCAACACATCACGCGTGCGATGCTTCCGATTGTCGATCGTCTTTGAAGCCGCACATCACTTATCACGAGAAAAGAATGAGCGCTGGACCTGGATTAGAATTTGAATACGAGATCGCGGATCTCGAGAGTAAGATTGCATCGCTGGAACGTCAGACAACTCGCACGGACGAAATCGAAAAAGAGATTCGCGATTTACGTCGCAAACTCGTCGATCTACTTCGCAACGTTTACGGGTCACTTGACTCGTGGCAAACCGTGCAAGTGGCTCGTCATAAAAACCGCCCCTACACACGTGACTATCTGAATCTCGCGTTTGAAGAATTTGTCGAACTGCATGGCGACAAACATTTCGGTGATGACCGCGCGATGCTGTCGGGTTTTGCCAAACTCGATCGCTTCAAAGTGATGGTCCTCGGACATCAAAAAGGACGCACGTTCAAAGAACGCGCAGCATGCCACTTTGGTTGTGCGCACCCCGAAGGCTACCGCAAAGCGATGATCAAAATGCGGTTGGCGGAAAAGTATCGCTTGCCGCTAATCTGTTTCATTGACACGCCGGGGGCGTACCCGGGAATCGGTGCCGAAGAACGTGGCCAAGCGCAAGTGATCGCCGAAAGCATGTTCATGATGAGCCGCTTGAAGACGCCGGTGATCTGTGTCGTGATTGGCGAAGGCGGATCGGGCGGCGCGTTGGGCATCGGCGTGGGCGACCGGATCGCGATGCTGCAACATTCTTACTACAGCGTGATCAGCCCCGAAGGCTGTGCGGGCATCTTGTGGAAGAGTCACGAACATGCACCCAAAGCCGCCGCCGCGCTGCGGTTCACCAGCGACAATTTGAAGCGACTCGGCGTGGTCGACGATGTGCTCGAAGAGCCGCTCGGTGGCGCCCATCGTGACCACCATCAAATGGCGTCGCGATTGAAGAGTTATCTATCGCGAACACTGTCAGATCTGGAAACCAAAACGACCGAAGAATTGGTCAACGAGCGGTATGAAAAGTTCCGTCGGATCGGTGTCTTCTTGGAAGACGCCGAAACGGCATAGGTGAACAAAACAGCACCGAAAGCCAGTTCACGGCAAATCTCAAAATCGGGCATTTTCTTTCGCTCGATGGGCGACGCATCCAGCGGATGCGTCGCCATCTCCGCAGGCCAATTCGGGCCTCAATCGATCGACCATCACGGGCAGCTGAAAGCTCCATTCCGAGTGCTTGCCGAGGGATCGAATAAGACCTTCGCCAACAGGATCGCACGGGCAAAGTTCACCGGCAAAAGTGGAAGGCAATGCGACCGGGAAACTGGTAAGTGAAGCGTCGCAAATCTTGACGGACGATTGTCGTGTTCACGACCGCGGTCGAAGCCAACGCCGCCTTCATTTTGATCGTTCGATTCGCACAGCAAACGGTCGCGACAACGATGCGTTTGCGAGCGAGTGGTCGGTGACGAATGATCGCGTCGACTCATTGTCTGGAGCTGAATCAGGCACCGAGTCCGGGAGAGCGAAATGCGGGAGAGGCCGGTTTTTGCGGGCGAAATCAACCGCCCCGCAACGTCCGATAATGCCCCTTATGTTGTATTAGAGGTGCGTTTTTCCCCGTGTTTTTGGCATTTCGTATGGGATAGGCTTCTAGCCTGTCTTCAGCATGGCTATCCCAACGAAACTCTTGGCGAGTTTCGCTGCGAATGCATGACGAAACTCTTGACGAGTTCCGCTACGAGTGGATGAAGAGTGAACGACGAAAACGGATGGCGAAATTGTCAGGCTTGAAGCCTATCCCACAGCAACTTCAGCGCTGGAATCCGTTCCATGGTTGCTGGGCTTGCTGAGGCACCGATTGACCCGAATTCCAGCCTCGTGGATCGACCGGCAACGGCGCTCGTCCGGCCGAGTTTCCCGAACCATCATCCCAGAGCGATTCGGGCAAAACACCTCTCGCCGCATCACCCGCCACGCTACGCCCGACGCCTTCCAAGAAGCCTGCAGGCGTGTCTTGGGAGTCGTTCGAATTGAAGCGTTTTTCGAACCGGTCCAGGTACGGTTGTACGACCTCTTGGATCTCAGGCGGAATAACCGATTCGCTGCGGGCAAGCACGCTGGCGATGTAGTTGCCGCTCTTGCTGCCGACGATTTTCTCGCGAACGCTATCGCCAAATAACGTCACCGCAAACAGCGTGATCAAGATGCAATAAAGAGCTCCCTTGGCCAGCCCGAACATGGCTCCGATCTGGCGATCAAATTCGCGGAGTTTGAAGCGGTCGATCGTACCGCTGACCATCCGAAATGCGACCCAAACGACCAGCGATGTGCCGACGTACAGAATCAACATCGCCAAGAATCGGTTCCATGGTGGCTCGGCATGGATCGATTGGCTGAACGGTTCACGAAAGTTGTAGGCCACCATGTAACTGACCACGATCGAAGCGATCGAGGCGAGCTGCCAGGCGAAACCTTTGATCGCGCCGAACACCAACGCACCGACCAACACAACCAACATCATGATGTCGTAAATTTCCACCAGAACGCTTCCGTGCGAGTAAGGGGCATGCGAATTAGGAGCATGCGAGTAACAGGCGGGGAGGGCGGTTGCGACCGCAAAATTTTTCACTCAAACCTGGATCGCAAACAATGTCGCCAAGCCCATTGGCGGAAACTCGTTTGATAGCAATCGGCTCATCGCTTCGAGCATGCAATCCGATCGAGCTTCCACTTTGGCGCGGATTGTAGACAAGCGACCCTGTCAAGCGAAGATCAATTGATTCGGGCTTGGCAGCCCCCTGGGAAAAATCCTATGTAAGAAGTTAAGGGAATCTATAATCGTCGCGAGCCTTCGCAATGCATCACCAACAATTGAATTGCTACAAATTGGTGTTGTTGCTTGCAAAACGTGACGAAATTGATTTTCAGTAGCTCCCCATTTTTTTCCACCACTCCCCTGCCCTCCCCGTCGTGGCCGATTTCAAAACGCACATCACCGGCAGCACGATCGTGGGCATCGCCTACGGTTACTGGGGTGTGACGTGTCAATCAATGTCGCTTGAGAGCGGAATTTTGGCTGGCGGATTGTGTTCGGTCAGCGGCATGCTGCCGGACTTGGACAGCGATTCAGGAATCCCGCTTCGCGAAACCAGCATGTTCGCCGCGGCCGTCGTGCCAATGTTGATGATCGAACGGTTTCGCGATATGGAACTGTCGCACGAAGCAATGGCGTTGGCGGCAATGTTGATCTACATCGCGATCCGATTTATTGCCGTCGAATTTTTCAAACGCTACACGGTCCATCGCGGCATGTGGCATAGCATCCCTGCCGCGGCGAGCGCGGGTCTGCTCGCATACCTCGTGATGCCATGTCCGAGTGAATCGATCCGTGTCTACAAAAGCATTGCGGTGGTCGTCGGGTTTCTCGTCCATTTAATTCTGGACGAGATTTGGAGCATCGATTTTGGGGGAGGGCGGTTTCGGCTAAAAAAATCGTTCGGTACCGCATTGAAATTTTTTGGGCAAAGTCAGATCGCCAATGTCAGCGTGTACGCAAAATTATTTCTGCTGATCTATCTCGCTTGGGGCGACCATGGCGTGGTCGACCGCATCCGGCAACGATCACGACTGGACAACAGCTATATCGCCAAGCCGGCTCCGGAAATGATCCAATGGGACAAATGGCTACCGTGGAGATAACGAGATAAATCCTTGCAGGACATCGTCCAGGCTAAGAATTGGGGTCACACAGTATTGGACGAGGCCACGAGTCCCGACATTTCATGGCACTGATGGACTTGTAGCCTCATCCACTACCAAAAAAACAGGCTGGATGAAGCTCTCGATTTACGCACTTGTTCGATCGAGTATCAGCGTCACGGGGCCATCGTTGACCAAGCTGACTTGCATATCGGCGGCAAAAATACCTTCTTCGACCGGGACACCGGTTGCCCGCAGAAACTCGTTGTACGACTGGTAGATTTTATTGGCGATTTCGGGGGCCGCGGCATCGGTGAACGCGGGACGACGCCCCTTGCGACAATCTCCCAGCAACGTGAACTGGCTGACGGCCAATACCGATCCTCCGATATCCAACAGCGACCGATTCATTTTCCCTTCATCGTCGGGAAAGATCCGCAGTTGCGAAGTTTTCTCTGCCAACCATTTCGCTTCGGTCACAGAATCGCCGTGGCCAACGCCGACTAATGCTAACACGCCTCGCTCAATTTTGCCGACCACCCTGCCCTGCACTTCCACCTTGGCCGTCGTTACTCGCTGAATCACGATCCGCATCCGATTTCCTTTTCAAATCATTGAGTGTTGTTGGGCAAGATTTCCGCATAGAATAGCCCCAGCGGCTAGTCCTTTAAACGCCATCGAATCGTTGTGCCATGCCTTATCTGTTCACCTGCCCTCACTGTCAAACCAAAACACAAGTCGAAGATCGTTATAGCGGTCTGAAGGGAGAGTGCGTCACGTGTGGCGGCGAAATCCAACTGCCCGACTTTGCCGGCCAAGCGACTCCCCAAAGCGTACAGCCAACATCGGTATCGAAACAGTTTGCTTCGGTCGTCGCGGCAATCGTAGTTTTGATGTTGTTACTCGCGTTTGGGTTTGCGGCGATTTATCAGGGTCGACAAACCGTTGGTTTGCTACAAACGAACCGAGATCGTACCGCATCAATGCGCAACCTCGAGAAGATTGCCGCTGCGTTGAACGCCTATGCCGCCGACCATGGAACCTACCCGCCACCGTTTACCGCTGATGCTGCGGGCAAACCGCTGCAATCGTGGCGAGTGTTGATTCTGCCCTACCTTGGCGAAGACGAACTCTACAATCTGATCGATCGCAACGCGGCATGGGACACGCAACAAAACATGTCTGTTTCATTTTCGCAGATGCCAAGCGTTTATCGCCATCCTAGTAGCCAAACGAGCAGCGGATATAGCGAGAGCGGTTACTACCTAGTCACAGGCGACCGCACGTTGTTTCCGAGTACCGGCCCACTAGGTCCCAACCAAGTGGTCGACGATCCGCTGAAAACGATTCTTGTCGTCGAGGCCTCACCACCGGTTATCAGCGGCGTGTGGACTGAACCGGTCGATGTCGACTTCGCGACGATGCAAGGCATTGGCGGGTCGTCCAACAACATCGGGGGACTGCTGGACACCGGCGCGGCCATTGTCACGGTGGACGAGCGAGGCCACTACCTCGATGAAACAACGCCTACCTCGACGCTGCGAGCCCTTGTGACGCCTCGCGGTGGCGAACCACTCGCGGACGACACGCTGGATTAGCCGCTTTGTCGCAGCTGGCTGACGAAGTCCATTCGCATTTCGATAAAACCAACAAGCCGTTGCCGATTTTCTCGTAGTGGACGAGTCTCCGCGTCGCAGTCTTTCGCGTAGAACTCGTTGCCGTTTTTCGTGCAGGACTCGTTGCCTCGTCCACTACCGGTTGCAGGACTCGTTGCCTCGTCCACTACGGTTTCTGCACGAAAGTCTTGGCGACTTTCGCTACGGATTCAATCGAGTTCGCAATTAGAACTTGCGAGGCGTTACTGCTGCTTGCACTCGACTTGGCAAACCTTGGATACGCAAGAAGCCTTCGGCGTCGTCTTGGTCATACGTTCCGCCGCCTTCCATCGTGGCGATGTCTTCGTCGTACAAGCTGTTGGGGCTAGTACGCGAATCGACGATGATGTTGCCCTTGTACAGTTTCAGCGTCACTTCGCCAGTCACAGGCTTTTGCGATTCACGCATGAACGCCATCAACGCGTCCATCTTTGGCGTGTACCAGAATCCGTAGTAAACCATTTCGGCAACTTCGGGAGCCATGCGATCACGCAAGTGCATCAAGTCACGGTCCATCGACAACTGCTCGATGTACATATGCGCGTCATACAACACGGTCATGCCAGGCGATTCGTAAACGCCGCGGCTCTTCATCCCGACGAAACGATTTTCGACCATGTCGATGCGGCCGACGCCGTTGCGTCCGGCGATCTCGTTCAGACCTTCGACCATTTCCAAGGCACTGACGGCTTTTCCGTTCAACTTGGTTGGTACGCCCGACTCGAATCCAATCGTGACCGACTCAGCCTTGTCCGGAGCTTCTTGAGGGCTGACGCCCATCCCGAAATCAACGATCTCGACGCCATTGACATCCAACGCTTCCAGATTGCCCGCTTCGTAGCTGATGTGCAGCACGTTTTCGTCGCTGCTGTACGGCTTGGCGGTCGAAGCCTTGACCGGAATGTTTTTGTCTTTGCAGTAGGCGATCAACTCGGTGCGTCCTGGGAACGCGTCGCGGAATTCTTTGATTCGCCAAGGAGCGATCATCTTGATACTCGGGTCGATCGCATCGGCGGCGAGCTGGAAACGACATTGGTCATTGCCCTTGCCCGTCGCACCGTGAGCGTAGGCGGTCGCACCGACCTCGTGAGCCACATCGATGCAAACCTTGCTGATCAAGGGGCGAGCGATCGAGGTGCCGAGCAGATAGATGCCTTCGTATTTGGCTTGCCATCCCAGCACAGGGAAGGCGAAATCGCGACAGAGTTCTTCGCGAACATCGACGATCCGTGACGACTTGGCACCACAATCACGAGCTTTTTGCAACGTCGCTTCGCGATCTTCACAAGGTTGTCCGAGGTCGACGTAGACCGCGTGCACCTCATAGCCTTGGTCTTGAAGCCAACCGAGAATGACCGAAGTATCTAAACCGCCCGAGTAAGCAAGTACGCAGCTTTTCATTAGGATGTTATCCACCGAGAATGCAAGAACCGAAGAAACGATGTTCGTCAACGAGCGTCAATTTGAATTTTGATTCCCCTGGACTGCAACCGCCCATGCCCGACAACTCTTCGCAGCTTTCGCAATCCGACCGCCCTGCCCTGCCCTGCACGCAGAGCTCTGCCGCATCAATTTCACCGGAAATTGCCGCGTTAATCGCGGGCGTAGCCGCTGGAACCACGTCGGTGGCCGAGGCCATTTCGGCACTTCAAATCGCAAATATCGGCTCGGCCCAAAATGTCCGCTTCGGCAGCGAAGCCGAGAAAATGGCGGTCATCGAGGGTGCCACGGTCGATCTCGGGCGACGACGACGCTGCGGTTTCGGCGAAGTGATCTACGGAGAAGGCAAAGATTTCGAGCTGATCGCTCGCATCATCGACTCGCAAATCGCGGATGCTCAAACGTCGCTGGTGACCCGCGTCCACCCCGAGATAGCAGAGAAATTAAAATCACGGTTTCCTCATAGCCACCATCACGCTTTGGGCCGTACGTTCCGCACTCACCTCGCTACCGAAGCCCCCTGCCCTACCCCGATCGATCCCGACGAACACTCATTTCATGTCGCCGTGATCACTGCGGGCAGCACCGATGCGGCGGTGGCGGCCGAGGCGATCGAGACGTTGACTTGGATGGGCGTCGCCGTCCGCGTCTTTACCGACATCGGCGTCGCCGGGCCTCAACGTCTGATCCACGCCTTGCCCGAGCTTCGTAAAGCGTCCGCCGCCGTCGTGATCGCTGGCATGGAAGGTGCACTGCCCCCCGTGGTCGCGGGCCATTTGTCGATCCCAATCTTCGCAGTCCCCACAAGCGTGGGTTATGGAGCGACACTGGGCGGATTGACCCCGCTACTGGGCATGCTCAGCAGTTGTGCGGCAAACGTTGCGGTGGTCAACATCGACGCCGGATTCAAAGGCGGCTATTTGGCAGGAACGATCATCCGCCAACTCGAAAATGCCCGAGAGCATTCGCCCCACAGCGAAACTTCGACACACAAGGAATCGCTATGAGCCACCAGCCCCCCGCATCGTTTCCCAAACGCGAGCGAGATTCGCATAAAGGCAACTTCGGCCGCGTGCTGCTGTGCGGTGGATCGCGAGGCATGGCAGGATCGATAGCACTTTCGTCGATCGCGGCGCTGCACACAGGGTCGGGCTTGGTTTCGGCCGCCATCCCCGATCGATGCCTGGAAACCGTTGCCGCGTTCCATCCGTGTTTGATGACGATCCCGTTGGCGGATGATTCTCAAGGACACTTTGTCGCCGCTGCGGTGGGCGAACTCGCCTCGCGTCTGGATAACCTGGATGCGATTGGATGTGGTCCCGGGATGACGACGAACGAGGGGTCGATGCAAATTGTTCGCCGGTTGCTGGAACCCACGAAACTCGCTCGTGTTTTTGACGCCGACGCGATCAACTGCCTGGCGAAGATGGACTGGGCTCAGCAGGATCCAGCCTCGGCTGGCAATTCGCAGTCTAGTAGCGAAAATTTAAGCAACATCGTGCTGACGCCTCACCCAGGCGAGCTGGGACGATTGACCGGCACGACAACAAAAGACCGCGACTTACAAATCGAAGCGGCTCAAAAATTGGCGGCTCACCACGATGTCACCATCGTGGTCAAAGGAGGCCCGACGGTCGTGGTCGATGCGACGCGGACCTGGACCAATTCGACGGGCAACCCCGGGATGGCGACGGCGGGGTCGGGTGATGTATTGACGGGCGTGATCACATCGCTGCTGGGACAAGGAATGACGCCCTGGGACGCAGCACGATTGGGAGTCTGGATCCACGGAGCGGCAGGTGATCGAGCCGCCACGGAATATGGGCAAGCCGGGATGAGTGCGTATGAACTGCTGTTGGAACTGCCAAAAGTGATAGCGGCCTTCGATTCCTGAGCAAAGTCAGGCATAATGTCCGATTGCGGGCTGTTGATTTAGTGAGCCGCGACGCGTGAGCGGCCGGGTACCACGCATTACC
>CAXBHV010000138.1:0-9799 GCA_963974855.1 uncultured Rhodopirellula sp.
GACCAACCGCCAGTGATTGTTCCGACGTTCCTAAGTAGAAATGTGCAAAAACGAAGCGTATGCGGAATCGGCTCCTGTCGACACCCCCGACTGATTTGCTTTGCAATGCTCGATCGCTCAAGATGACGGTCAACGCACCTCTACGAAAGTACAAAATGTTTGCACGCGTTTGCCGACAACGAGAAGGAAAGAGCGAGGAATGTTAAAACCACAATCCTCTTGCCCATCGACCGCTCAAGATCACGATGACGCCGACGCCGCAACCGCGACCGCTCGCTGGAGTTTCTTTCAGCGATATGGGCTAGTCGTCGTGGGGTTGTCGCCGCTAATTGCCAACGCGATCGGCAGCGTTTTTAACATTGCCTACAACCACGAACAAGTCGAACCGTTGCTTTCGGTAGCTCAAATGGCCCGTTTCAACGAATGTTGGCAATGGTTCAACCTGCTCGTCTATCCGATCGCGGTGGTTTGCTTTGTGACGCCCTTGGTATGGTTGCGGCCAGTGCACAACGCGTTGATTGCTGGCGATGCAGTGGATGCCGACGTCCTGCAGAAAGCCCAAAAGAGGATCGTCAATTTGCCATGGTGGTTTCTGTTGGTTGCTGCCGTCGGATGGCTTAGCTGCATTCCCGTTTTCCCAGCGGCTCTGTACGCGGTTCGCGAACCGTTATCGAGCGACGTCGTCGCCCACCTCATCACTTCGTTTTTAACCGCATCGTTGATCGCAGTCACGCATAGTTTCTTTGCCGTCGAACTGGCGATCCAAAAGTTCTTATTCCCTGTATTTTTCCAACATGGCAATCCAGCGGCCGTGCCGGGCGGAGTGCCACTGAACATCACCGCCCGTGGCGTGTTGTGGATTTTTTCGGCGGTTGTCAGCCCAGTGGTTTCGCTGGTGTTGATTTTGCTTCTTCCCGATGCAGCCCATCGGGCTCCCTGGTTCGCCGTCGCCGTGGGACTGGTAGCGATCCTGTTCGGATTGATGTCAAGCGTCATGTTGTCCAAATTAGTAGCAACTCCGATTCACGAGTTGAATGTGGCTTCGATGCGTGTGGCTCAAGGCGACCTGACCGCCCGCGTCGATCTGCTGCGTGCGGATGACTTTGGCATGCTGATTGAACGGTTTAACAACATGGTGCAAGGACTGCGAGAACGCGAACAGCTTCAACAGACGTTTGGTCGCCACGTCGGCGAAGAAGCCGCTCGACAAATCATGAGCCAAGGCGACAACCTCAGTGGTCGAGAAGAGAGGGTGTCGGTGATGTTTGTCGATGTTCGCAATTTCACGCACTTTTCGTCGCACCATTCACCGGAACAAGTCGTGACGGCACTAAACGTTTTCTTTCGCGAAGCTGTTGAGCTTGTGGAGTCACACGGAGGGATGGTCAACAAATTTTTGGGCGACGGATTTATGGCCCTATTTGGGATCGGGAAAAATTCGGACCAACATGCCCAGCGAGCGGTGGAAGCGGGAAAGGCAATGTTGCGGTGGGTTGCCGAGTCACGTCCTCTTTTCGAGCAAGCCGGATGGCCTGATTTGGAAATCGGGATCGGAATTAACACCGGCACCGCGGTAGTCGGCAGTATCGGATCCCCAAAACGCCAAGAGTACACCGCGATCGGTGACACCGTGAATGTCGCAGCTCGAGTAGAATCGTTAACCAAAGAATTGGGATGCCACTTGATCGTGACTCAGTGCACCGCCGAGCAACTTTCGCCGGAGACAACAATGCGTGATCTACCGCCGCAACGAGTCAAAGGCAAAGCCGATCCGCTGAATGTCTTTGCCATCGAGTATTGATCAAGTCGCGGAAGCGTCGCAGATCCAGCAGTAGCGAATATGATCGAAAATTCGTTGCCGCCGCCATGCCGGAACTTCGCTCCGCTACGTTCTGGCCTCCGTTGACATAGTATCCTGGTAAAACAGCGATCGCCCTGCGACCCGAAATCGTTAGCCGCGGCTAGCATACAAATCCTGCAAAGTTTCCACGCCATGAATCCCTATCGAGCCCCCGAACTGGTACCAGACTCGCAAAATCGATATGAGGGCAATCGGCGCCAAGACAATACGTTCGATCCCAAAGCGATCAGATCGCTGGCCGGTTTTCTTCTTGCCATGCTCATCGTCGGACTCGTTACCACTGCATTCCTTTACGCGTTGGATTGGCTGGCGAAGTGGGTGACATTGTACTGGGCGAATAGTCGATAGATTGGATCAAGTCGCATTAGCGACGCAGATCCGGCAGGATGCGAAAATGATGATGAATTCGTCACAACCGCAGTGCCGGGACTCCCCGCAGCCACGGTCCAACCCACGAAATCATCAACATGCTCAAAAAAACAGGGATCAGTTGACCACACGTGTCATCGGATTGAACTAGCCTGTCGCCTTCCATGGATTGGGAGGATTTTCAATGCAGCAGTTTCGTGTTTTGGCCGGCGTTCGCGTCGAGGTCCGCAAGCAAGAGGGCATACAGTGGCAGGGCTTCTCGACAACGAAGGAAACGAGACTTGACGAGCCTATCCGGCGAAGTCGTACGAGTGTCGTTTTTGCTTCCGCAGAATGGTTATTGCGTGTCAAAACCCACGACGTGCAGATTCACAACGGCTTGCGGTGGGTGCAGATGAAGTAACGATTATCTTTTTGCATGCCATGATGGTGACTTCCGTTAAGTGGGACATTGTTCCCAATTCACAATGCAAGAAGTGGACCAAAGAGCGGTGCAACAGAAATTGATGCGGCCGACTCGCGGGTAATATGACAAGGAATCAAATCGGTGAGGGATTGAAGTCCGCGTACGCTGCTTTGAGCGATTTTGTATCTTCCTTGGTCCACGATATTGGCGCCGTGACTTCGATCCAAGCGTCGATATATTCGGCAGGCGAATAGTTGTGAGCGTAACCGAGCGGTGCCGTGGTTGCCATCGGCACGTCGAAGCCGACTTGTAGGAACGTAACGACAGGAAACCAGCGAAAATAGGGAGAGACATCGGGAGCCATTTCTCCCTTCAACCAGTCGGGTTCGCTCCAGGCCAACGATGGTGAAAACCACGTCATCGGATCACTGCCGTGTTGCAGGTAAATGATCCGCATGATTCCCCAGTCGGTATCAACGGGCGCTGCGGTCCCATCGCGATTCATAAAGCGAACCAACTCGCTATCGCGAAACTCCGGCAGCCACGCAGGAGTGCCAGGCTTTCGACTGCGGACCAATTCCGTCCACATCGTACTTGCGAACGGGGGACCACTCAGTACGGCCCCGTCGATCGGGTCGCCGATCAGGTTATAGAAATCGAGTGCCGCTTCGCTGCCGAGTGATCCAAGACTGAGTCCGAACAAATACAGCTTGGGCCGACTGTCTTTTTGTAACGCGGACCAGTGCGAATAGACCTGCCGAAACAGGGCTTTTGCGGCGAGTCGCGAACGGTCCGGCTCCACCATGATCGTCAACCAACTTGGTAAATACGAATACTGGATCGACACGGTGGCGATGTCGCCGTCGTGCAGGTACTCAAGCGGATCGACAGCCGAAGGGTCCAACCATCCCGTGCCTGTCGGTGTCGCGACGATCAAGACTTCACGATCAAAACCACCTAGGCGAATCAATTCGTCCAGAGCAACCTTGGCTCGTTGTTCGAGTGAATCGCCTGTGTTGTATCCCGCATAGACTCGAATCGGCGACTTCGCGGAACGTCCCGTAAGCGCCGAAATGTCGTCCGCCGTGGGACCATCGACCACAAAAACCTTGCCATTCTTTCCAATCTCATTCCAAGGAACAAGCGAATCTGAACTTCCCAATGACGCCAAGGCACGGGACTGCGAATGCTCGTCGTCGGTTGCCTCGTCGATCGCCGCGAACGTTTCATCTATCGCATGCAGCGCAGTCTTGACGATCAAACCATTGACGAGGTTGAAAATCAAAATGCTCGAAATAACGATCGACACCACCAGAGCAACTCGAGGTGGCATGATGCGACCGAGCCAATTTGAAAAGGATCGAACCAGAAACCAGACCGCTCTGGCGACGAGGATCAAGAGGATGGCAACGAGGATCGAAGTCGCCGACACGCTAAGCGGATACGACGAATCAATAGGCGGCATCTGCATCCGGTCACGGATCGAATTTTGCCAAACGGTCATGCGTGACAGCGTCAAAATGCACAGCAAACTCATCACGCCCAGCAGCCCCATGGAGACATGTCTGGCGTTCGTTTCGCCCAATTCACGTAATTGCATGAATCGCCAGATACCCAGCATCGTTTTGGCGATCGCATATCCAACGATCAACGAGATTCCACCAAGCAAACCCTGCAAAATCGGAGGCCGCGGCAATAGCGATGGAGTTAGCGAAGAACAGAAGAAAAACAGCCCCAACGCAGTGGATGCGACGGAAAAGGACGCTAGCAATCGCGACAACCATGCCGTCATCACAAGTCGGATTTTGTAAAAGCTCATCCTCTTCATTCTCGGCGAGTTTGGCTGAATCACAAGGTGGCGTGCATGTCGAGATAAATTACGTGTCTATGGCGTCAACTCGATTCGTAACGTCGCAGGATGATCGTGACCGAGTAGCGTTGATGGATCGGGAATGGCTCTGACATAGCAGTCGTTGACGATCGAGGATAGAAGCAACGCCAATTTGTGGTACGCGATGTTATGGCTTTGGCTCATGCGATCAATTTGGGTCATGTTTAGTAGTGGTGAACGTCGTCAAGTCGTTCGCTGACTCAGGATACAGACCAAAACTCTTGATGCATGCCGCTACGAGAATAGGAACGGAGCGGTTCGGCTGGCTTTGGAACTTGCTACTTTCGCAGGTGGGCCTTGGGCAACGACAAGTCCTCCTTCGTCGCCTGCGCCAGGGCCGATGTCGATGATCCAGTCGCTGCTGATAGCAACCTGCATATCGTGTTCGACCATGATTACGGTGTTGCCTGCATCAACAAGTCCATTTAGTTGCGACATCAACATTGACACGTCTGCTGGGTGCAGACCAGTGGTGGGTTCATCAAGAACGTAAAGCGTATCACCTCGCTGCGCGCGCTGCAGCTCGGTTGCAAGCTTGATTCGCTGCGCTTCGCCACCGGACAGCTCGGTTGCAGGTTGACCGAGTCGCAGGTAGCCGAGTCCGACTTGCAGCAAGGCATCAAGGGCACGCAGCACCGGAGCTTCCTCTGCAAAGAATGCGTGTGCGGATTCGACGGTCAAATCAAGTACTTCGGCGATGTTCTTGTCCCGGTAGGTGATTTCAAGCGTCTTTTCGTTATAGCGTTGGCCGCGACACACCGGACAGGGCGTGTAGACGCTGGGCAGAAACAGCAGCTCGACGCTGACAAATCCCGCTCCCTCGCAGTTCGGACAACGTCCTTTGGCAACATTGAACGAAAAGCGGCCGACATCGTAACGGCGTGCCTTCGCTTTGCGAGTCGACGCGAACAACTTGCGAACATGGTCGAACAAACCGGTGTAGGTGGCAAGGTTCGATCGCGGCGTTCTACCGATCGGCTTCTGGTCAACGGTTACCAGTCGCCGTACATGTTTCATTCCGGCAACGATCCGCCCACCCGTCGACGTCTCTAGCTCTCGTTCCAATAGATCGACTTCACCGTTCGGGGCTTCAACGGCCTTCTTCTGTCCCAGCGTTTCGCTAACGAGTTCGACAAGTGCCTGACTGACAAGGCTCGACTTGCCCGAACCAGATACACCCGTCACGGTCGTCAATACGCCGAGCGGAAACTCAACGTCTAGGGATTGGAGATTGTTTCGTTCAATTTGCTCCAACTTCAACCAACCTGTCGGTTGTCGCGGTGCTCCAGCCGCAGTGGATGTCGTCTGCTGTCGCAGTGATCCTACCGTAGCGGAAGTCGTCAAGACTTTCGGCCGACCGCTTTGTGTTGCGTCCCCCTTGGCGAGCGTCGCTGCGGAGGTGCTCTCGCTTGCCTCGTGTCCAAACAGATATCGCGCGGTATGTGATTCTTCGACATTGCGCAAACCGTCTAATGGGCCACTGTAAATCACTTCGCCGCCATGGGTTCCTGCGTCCGGCCCAATGTCCACGATCCAGTCGGCATGCCGGATGACGCTTACATGATGTTCGACGACAAACAATGAGTTGCCCGCTTGTTTGAGTTCATCTAACGCACCCAGCAGTGCCTTGGTGTCGGCGGGATGCAGGCCTGCCGACGGTTCGTCGAGAACATAGACGACGCCGAACAACTGTGACCGAATCTGTGTGGCCAATCGCAAGCGTTGTAATTCCCCCGGCGATAGAGTGGGCGTACTCCGTTCGAGCGACAGATATCCCAGGCCAAGAGTCGTGAGCGCTTCGACTCGGGCAAGAATGTCACTGGCAATCCGCTGAGCGACGATCGCTTTTTCTCGGTGCAGGTCGCTCACTGCCGGTTTTGTGTTGGCAGCATCACGCAGCCGTCGAGCGAGTTCGGTCAGCGTCAACTGCGACAACTCGCCAATGTCGAGTCCAGCAAACTTGACTGATAGCGATTCACGTTTCAGTTTTTTTCCATTGCAGTCCGGACACTCCGAAATCTGCATGAACTGGGAGACACGTTTCTTGGTGCGGTGACTTTGCGTCGTCGCGAACGAGTGCAGCACGTAGCGTCTGGCACTCGCAAACGTACCCATGTAACTTGGCGATGTGTCGTGTTCTTTCGCCTCGCGAGCTTCGTCAAGATCAAACCCTGCATAAACCGGGACAACGGGTGTCTCGTCGGTAAACAGAATCCAGTCGCGAGTTTTGCGAGGCAGTTTCTTCCATGGTTTGTCGATGTCGTGCCCGAGT
This sequence comes from uncultured Rhodopirellula sp., assembly GCA_963974855.1. Classification (GTDB taxonomy): domain Bacteria; phylum Planctomycetota; class Planctomycetia; order Pirellulales; family Pirellulaceae; genus Novipirellula. The sequence goes on from CAXBHV010000138.1 coordinate 6,800, forward strand.
GAAACAAGAATATCGCGAAGGTTTTGACCTTGCCACGCCGGCGGCCACGCAGCGACGGCTCGCTCTCGAATCGTTTTCGTATCATCGGGCACGAGCAGTTTTTCAGTCACCTCAAACACGCGACCGATGCCGTGGCATCGAGGACAGGCTCCCTCAGGAGTGTTGGGCGAGAACGAGTCCGCATACAACATCTTCTGGCCGCGCGGATAATTCCCAGCACGCGAGTAGAGCATGCGAAGGCCATTGGAAATCGTGGTGACGCTACCCACCGATGACCGTGCGGACGGCGTGCCCCGCTGTTGTTGAAGTGCGACGGCGGGCGGCAATCCATCAATCGCATCGACGTCCGGTTCGCCAACCTGGTCGATCAATCGCCGCGCGTAAGGCGACACCGAATCGAGATAGCGCCGCTGAGATTCGGCGAAAAGTGTTCCGAACGCCAGCGAAGACTTTCCTGAACCAGAGATGCCCGTAAACACGACGAGTGCGTTGCGAGGCAGATCGACGTCGATGTTCTTCAGATTGTGGACGCGCGCACCCCGCACTTGAATGCAGTGGTCAGGGTCACAGGGGACGTTCTTGGATTTTTTTCGAGCGATGATTCAGTCTCTTCTCGATATGGAAACAGGACAGCTGAGCCGGTTGTTCTGCGGGCCTGTGCAGCTTTAGGGCCAGTACAGGCTTGCTGGCCTGTGCATCGGAACCGATTTACACCGCAGCAGTGGTAGGATACCCCTAGAGTTTAGCCCGATCGTAGTGTGGCGCAACCTTACTTCGCCTCGCCCTTACTTCGCCTCGCCCTCACTTCGCCACGTCCCCACTCATCCATCATGCAATGCAACAAGTGGACCAAAGAATGCATGCAGCGGAGACTAAAACGGCTGACTCGCCAACAACACCTAACACAACACGTCTATCTCGGAATTCATCCACCCCGAAGCGTCATCCAAAGTTGTCGCATAGCGTTTCGCGCTAGTTGAGATAGGTTCTGTTGTTCTTGAAATTGCATCGCGAATACACAACTGCAAATTGAACACAATTTGGGGACGATCGTCGCCCGGTTCAATCTCACCATCGCTGCGGGCACGGATGAGCGTCTCACTGCGATCCATGGTTTAGCCAAAGATGGTTTGGCAAGCGATGGTTTGGCAAGCGATGGTTTATGCACGGTGAAGACGTCGCACAATCCGGTGACCGAATCCGGAAATTGGGCCGCGCTGTGCCGGGGTGATTCACACGAATTCAAAGCAAACGCGGATTCGTGCGTGCAAGATAATCGTGCGTGCAAGATGTTGCCACTGATTCTTGCCGCAGTACCCAGGACGGGACTCGAACCCGTACAGCCATAACGGCCGAGGGATTTTAAGTCCCTTGTGTCTGCCAATTCCACCACCTGGGCGTGCCGCCAAAATACGGGATTTTGCTCCGCCAGTCCACTCCAGGTGAGCTCAGTTTATCAAGACACGCCCCATTACTTTGGGGCCAGCGGCTTATACCGTCGTGTCTTCTCGTGGGGCGAGCCACTGGATGTGCTCCGCCTCGCACTCCTCGTGCTCTTCCAAGCGGTCGATAAACAATGTCACTTCGTGAACCGCGTCGGCCCAAGTTTCAAACGGTGGCTCGACTTGATCTAAGCGGTCCGCCAGATCATCAAGCTCCGATAGCAGCTCTTCGTGATCCTGGCACGCTTGGCGGTAACTCGCTTCTACCTCGATGGAACCTTTTGGGTAGTGCGAGCGGAGTTGCCTGCCAATCTGATCCTCCCGAACAAAATGATCCACAAGTCGCTCGCGAATCTGACGCAATCGGTTTGCGGACTCGATAAATTCCGGAGACGGCTGCTCCGCAACGCCGCTGGTCCAGTCGCGGAAGGCATCTAACTCCTGCTGCAGACCGGAGTGCTCTTGTTTCCAATGTTCAAAAAGCACGGAAACGCTGTGATTCGATTCGGGTTTCATGGATCTGACTCATTTTAATTGTGTTCGGTATTGACTGTCCCTCTTTCCTGTTAATCCGTGTTGAAACGACAATGCTGCAACGATAGTGCCACCGCGCGGTCGAAATACCTCAGCGGCGGAGGAAGCAACGACTCTATACGAAGTCGAATTATTCGCAATTCTAACGCTGGACGCGGAATAGTAGCTAGAAAAAATCTTGCCAAACGGTGAACGTCCGTGCACATCTCCGATGGATCGCTGGTTGCCGTTCGCTCAAAGCAGCAAAGAACGCTGGACGATTTCCGCTCACAATCATCTGGATCTGGTCGGACAGCAGCGACCAAAGCACAAAAAAAGCCGAACGTGTTACACGCTCGGCTTCTTCGATTTTTCGAAAGTGAAAAGATGGTAACCTTTTTCGATTACCAATCGGACACTTACTCAGTCTTTTCAGCCGCTTTTGCAAACGCTTTCGCAAAAGCCTTTTCGCCGAAGACCATTTTCACTTGGGCGTCGCCCTCGGCCTTTTCGACTTTGCCTTTGCAGCCATTGCAGCAGAACGTCACTTTAACACCCGAAACTTCGGTTCCAGTTTCAGGGTTCAGGTCTTTGCCGCTGATGGGGCAAGCTTTTTGCTCGTACTGTTTGGTCGCCACCAGTTGGCGATTTGCACTGTCGGCAAACTTTTTGTTGTTCTTTGTGAACTTTCCAGCACATCCATTGCAGCAGAAATAGACTTTGCCGTCTTTGTAGTCCGCAGACTTGCTCGCATCAGCAGGCTTCGCTGCGACGACGCATTGAACACCTTCCAATTCGACATCACCAGCGAATACCGTCGCGGTAGCGATCAGGGCGATGGCCAAACCACTTGCAACTTTCTTCAGCAACATACTTTTCTTCTCCAAAATTTGGTTTAATTAAACACGCTCGTCAGCCCATAAGCATAGGTGCTTTGGCAAGGGGAAGCAAACTGGCGAACTTGGATCAGTCCCCCAAGCAGCCTCCTCCCTCACAGTGACCCCACGGCCACTCACTCGCCAACACGATCGGCAGTCGAGACTTC
>CAXBHV010000139.1:0-9791 GCA_963974855.1 uncultured Rhodopirellula sp.
CTTCTTTTTCTTAGCGGCTGGTTTTCTTTCGCTCGCAGCGTCTTCTTCGCGAGCGGGCATGATCGGTGAATCCCATCCCGCCAATTCTTGTGGCTTTACCTCTTTGCGATACCCGCCGAAGCGAAAGGTCGATGGGTCATAGGGGCCAACGAAATCGATATTTAGTTCGCCCGTGATCGCATCTTCCATCCCTAATGCCCACAGACATCCGTTAATCATCATTCGCCGAAATCCATCGTTGCGGATATCTTCGGACGCACAGTAGGTCGTCGTGAAAACGCGTCCCTCGTTTCCGTCTTCGCCCTTGTACGTTCGAACCCAAGCCCCAGGGCACGGTTGTTTATCTTCGGCCGCAGGCGAATCTTGAGTCATTCCTTGCAGCGGTTGAGCATTGGCAAGCACGACGCTATTCGCTTCGGGATCGGTCCAATAACCACCGGCTTCGACCCAAGGATTCTCGACGCCTCGCAGCACAGGATGCTCCGCGTTCTCAGGAACAATCTCCAAACGCGTGCTCATGACGTGGTTGCGGCCGTAGTGACCGGCCCAGGTTTCGCCGAGTACTTGTCGGCCAAATCCCCCCTTCATTTCCTCGCCTTTGTACTGAAAGTCGAACTTTGCGAACGGCGATTTTGCGGGAATCTTAAATGCGTGCGTACTGGTGCGAGTGCCGACGACCGGGCCGCCTCGGTTCAGATAATCCGCGATCGGCTGCATTTGCTCGGCAGGAAAGTTTTGAAAACGTAAGCCGAACACTAACAAGTCGGCTGAATTGACCGCCTCGGTGTGGGGCATGTTGTTGTTTCCAGGAGTGATGAATCCCGTTTCTGGATCGATATTAAAGAGCACCGTGCACTTAAATCCGTGCCGTTTGGCGAGGATACGTGCCAAGGCGGGGAGCGCCTCTTCGCTGCGATACTCGTGATCGCCAGCAAGAAAGACAATGTGTTTTCCGCTGCCGATGCCGTCTGTGCCTTGGTACACCAAGGGCGAATCAGCGGCAAATCCGCTGCTATTTGAAAACAGAGTCGCTGCTAATGTGAAAGCTGCTAAAGCCACCAAGGATTGTCGCATTCAATCTATCTCTTGTTGTGTCGTTGTAGTTCATCTCAGGCCAATCGGCGGCGCTATCATAGCATGCGACTTGATAGGGTTTTGGCTTGGCCGATTAATTCTGACGGAACTCGTCAATCTTCGAGGGGTTTGATTGAAGTGTGATTGCTCCGCCCCCCAACTTTATTTGCAGGTAACAAAGATGACTTCATTAAAACAAAATGCGGATAGCTCGGTCCCGGTCAGATCCAATGCTCGGTTTGTCTGGAAGCGAGCAACGGGACTTGTGCTGCTTGCCGGCGCCCTGACGCTGCCATCGATCCAGCCTTCCTATGCCGCACCGGTTCACGATGAAAAGCAGGATCAAGACGATCGCGGCCGACGACCCCGCGACGGCGACCGGCGGGATGCCCAGGAAAGAGGCCCCCGCGATCGAGGCCCCGGTGACAGAGCGGATGGTGATCGACGCCCCGGCGATCGTGGACCTGGCGAAAGGGGACCTGGTGATCGAGGACCTGGTGAGAGGGGACCTGGCGACCGTGGACCTGGTGATCGAGGAGGTGCAGGGCCCGAAGAGATGATGAGGCGGATGCCAATCATCGCGGCTTTGGATGCCAACCACGATGGCAAAATTTCCAAAGAGGAAATCGACAACGCCTCGGTCGCATTACGAAAGTTGGACAAGAACAGCGACGGCGCTTTGACCTTTGACGAGCTTCGCCCGCAAGGCGATTTCGCTGGCCGACCACGCGACGGTGGAGATCGTGAACGAGGTCCCGGTCGTGGTGAAGGCGGCGGAGATATGCCCCGCGAAGCAATGGAGAATCCTCAGCAATTTGCACGCATGTTGTTTGAACGCCGCGATGCGAATTCGGATAACAAATTGACAGGCGATGAGATTCCCGAGCCCATGCGAGCTCGAATGGAAGGAATCGACACCGACAACGACGACGCGATATCACGCGAAGAGCTGACAACGGCGATGCGCCGATTCGGTGAAGCGGGACGCGGTGGTGGCCGCGAAAACATGCGAGGCGATAGAGGACGTGATGCCGAAGAAGGGGGCAAAACTCCGAAACGTCCACGCGCTGAATCCGATGCGGAATAGCAAAAAGTAGCGATCGATTACGAAACGTCGACTTGGCATTCAAGTCGACGTTCTTTTTAGATAACAATCACTCGTAGCGGAAGTCGTCAAGACTTTCGTGAATCGCCGAACAGGACGAAACTCTTGACGAGTTCCGCTACCTTAGTCAGAGTTCCGAAGGTCGTGAGCGGAGTTGGACTCTAGCTCGCGACTTTCTTCATCGCTAAACGAGCGACTTTGACACACTGACGAATCTCAGCAAGCGGATTCTTTGGGTTCTCTTCGTACTCCAACGAAACCGCACCGTCCGATGGAAATCCGACGTCGTCGAGTGCAAAAAAGACGCCTTCGACATCAAGGTGCCCCTTGCCCAAGATCACGCCTTCGGTCTTCTGTTTCATCTCGGCGAAGTCTTTAAGGTGGATTCCGTACAGCCGCCCTTTTAGCGAACGAATCACATCGGTTGCATTTTCACCCGAGCGAATGTAGTGACCCAGATCGGCACAAGCCCCGATCCGTTGGTCGCGGCCTTCGATGGCATTCAGCACATCGATGACTTTGTTGTAGCGATGCCCGGGACCATGATTGTGGATCGCAATCCGAATATCAAACTCTTTGACCAAATCATCAAGATTGTCAAACGATTCTGGGCCTGGATCTGCTGTGATCGTGGGAATCCCAAGGGCCTTGGCAAACTCAAAGACTTTTCGATTGGCGGCTTCGTTGCCACCAAATCCATTGACACCGTGCGCCGAAATGGAAAGCCCCAGACCGGCGACGGTGGCCTTGATCTTTGTGATTTCCTCAAGCGAAGAATTAGTCGGCAGCATGCCACTGTAAAACTCAACTTGGTCAAACCCAAGCTCTTTTGCGTGCTGCAGCGCCTCGTCCACTTTGTATCCGCGAAGCGAATAGAGCTGGATGCCTAGCTTGGCACGCTTGGGTTTCGCGGCCATAGCAGATGATGGAAGGGTCGCGGCGGCAACCACGGTGGAAGCTGCGGCAAGAAATTGGCGTCGAGAAAGAGTGGAAGCTGTCATCGGTGAGTGGGCTCCAAAGAACCGAGGGGGAAGGCAAGGTTGTGAAATTCAAGTCACATCTTAACACAACCCACTTTGATCGGTTCCAATGACCGTTTATTATTGCAACTACAATACAACCCACCCGCGTGGAACGTCGATTTAATAAGTGACGCATTTGGTTGTAGCGGAAGTCGTCAAGACTTTCGTTTTCCGGGATAGACGAAACTCTTGACGACTTCCGCTGCCTCAGTGTTGGAATTGACGTCCCTCGCTGGTGTTAATGGAAACGCGATAACTTCGATCCGGATTGGAATGTATGTCGAACAACCCTTTTCCGCCAAACCCATACAGTCCCACTCCGAATGCATCGGGCCAATTCGGCGGTCCAGGAAACGGCGGCAACGCCATGGCTCTCGTTAGCTCGCCCGCGATCTCGCTGATCGTCGTGTCGGCAGTCTGCATCTTTTGCATGTTGATCGCGATGGGCATCGATGCTTTCCTATTGCTAAGTGGGATGGCCGGACGGCTGCCCGCGAACAATGTGGGTTGGTCCCGAGAAACTCAGATCACGGTACGAGTGATCGGGGCCTGCGTGATCATCGCAATCAACAGCTTGATCTTGTTTTCCGCGATCAAAATGAAGGGGCTGACGAATTACTCTCTGGCGTTGACTGGTGCGATCCTGGCCGTGATCCCGTGCATCAGCCCGTGTTATTTCCTTGGCATTCCGTTTGGAATCTGGGCCCTCGTCGTACTGATGCGACCCGAAGTAAAGCAAGCGTTTCGCTAAAACGTCGTTCGTAAAGAAAAGACAGGGACAAGTAAATCGCTTGTCCCTGTCTAGCTTGATGCGTGGATCCGATTGTCTTAGCTTGGCTTATGTTCGCTGTGGCAAGCTTTGCAGTTCGCAGCATTTTTCAGCATCGCGGCGGCTTGCGCATCGCCCTCGATCACTTTCTGGCTCGCTTCGACCAACGGCTTATTAAGCTTGTCCCAGCTTTCTTCGCTACCTCGCGGCGGCTTTGCTTTGCTCATTGCAACGAGCATCGCGTGCAACTCCTTCTTCTCTTCGTCCGACGCGGTGCCCGAGGCAACCTTCTTGAGCAGCGGGCCTTTGAAGCAGGTTTTCATTACCGCCTTAATAGAGGGTTTCTTCGCCGCTTCTTCTTCACCGAATGCTGCATTCGTGCTGACAATCGGCAAGCAGACCGAGGCGCCGAGTAACACGCTACAGGCAATCTGGTAAAACTTCTTTTGTGACATGGGCTGACAGTCTCGTTTCGCAAACCAAGTAGTTGAAACACAAATGATCCAAGCTTGAATCATTTGCAACGCGATCAGATTAGCTCGTGCCACAACCCGCCGCCACATTCGGATGCCCTGCGGCTGAAAGAATTCATGATTTGCCCGCTGACCAGTTGGCCCGGTAACATGTCAGCCCGGTAACATGTCGGCCCGAATTGCCGTCCAGGGCTGTTCATGCGGGCGACGCCACCCCTCTGGCTTGGCCTTGGCAGCGGACCGCCAGCGCCGTCAAAGGTGGCAAAAGGTTTCAATCTCTATTTTTTACGGGATGGCATGAGGTCTCCCCATTGTGGTAGGATGGCGTTTCACTTTTCCAGTCTTTTCTAATCTGACGATTTCGTTGACATTGGCGATTATCAGTCAATGAATCACTTGCCCGAGTCATTCCGATCAAGTTGATGTTTTGGCAAAAATTCTCAAGCCATAGAGAATGCTAGTTATTGTGCCAGACTCATCCAACGTTCATAATTTTCGGACAGTACCGTGTCCCTTGTAGATCCACTCGCAATGAATTCACCAGAAGCCAGTAGTTATGACAGTCCGGTAGGCGACTTGGTCCAACGATTGACTCAATCGTTTACGAGTGAACATTCGCGTCCGCCGAAATGGATTGTCGCGGCACCAGGTCGAGTGAACTTGATTGGCGAGCACATTGATTACAACGATGGCTTCGTATTGCCGATGGCGATTGAACGATACGTTGCCATCGCTGCAGCGCCTCGAAACGGTAGCCATCCTCATGTTGCATCGATTCGTAGTGTCAACTTGAACGAGTCCGATCAAATTGATTTGGACCAGCTTCCCGAACCGAGGTTGCCGCCCACTTGGTGTGCGTACATGGGCGGCGTGTTTGCTGGATTCCGAGACAGAATTGGTCCGGAAAAGTTTAGCCAATTGCCGGCGATGGACTTGATGTTTGAATCCAATGTTCCCATCGGAGGCGGGCTCAGCAGCAGTGCGGCATTGGAAGTCGCCACCGCAACCTTGCTCGAAGTGGTTTCGGGAACAACCCTAGGTCTGGATGAGAAGGCGTTGCTCTGCCAAAAAGCCGAGCATGATTATGCGGGCGTTCCCTGCGGGATCATGGATCAATTCAGTAGCGTGTTCGGGCAAGAAAACGCTTTCATGATGCTCGATTGCCAGTCGCAGCAAATTCGTCACGTTCCGTTCGACTCCAATGGCGTGTCGGTATTGATCACCAATAGCAACGTCAAACACGAGCTCAGCGGGGGCGAGTATGCTCAGCGACGCGCTCAATGCGATTCAGCGTTAGAGAAGCTAGGAGCAGGATCGTGGCGAGACGTTACCCCCAGCGTGCTCGATTCGAAAAAGCAATCGCTTACTGACGTCGAATATTCGCGTGCCCGGCACGTTGTATCCGAGATCGAGCGGACTCAAAAAGCAGCGGTCGCCATCGAATCAGGCCAATGGCAAGCGCTCGGTGAATTGATGTATGCGAGTCATCATTCGCTGCAGCACGACTACGAAGTCAGTTGCTGCGAGCTCGACCTATTGGTGGAATTGGCGCGGGGCATCGGGCCTGCCGGAGGTGTCTATGGATCGCGGATGACTGGTGGCGGTTTTGGCGGCTGCACGGTAACGCTGCTCGATTCGGATAAAGTAGTCGAGGTCAGTGACCACATTCAAAAACAGTACAAAAAGCAAAGTGGAATCGATGCTCATCTTTTTGCAAGTTTGCCTGCCAAAGGGGCGCACTTGATCTCGTGTTGATTAAATTGTTAGGAATCCTTCAGTCCTTTTAGCCGTCACTCGAGCTGCAACGCGTACCTGAACTAATCGGGGGCTCGATGCAATGTCGCAATAAACCAGTAAATAACTTAAGACGCAACATGGATGCTGCGTTGTACTTCAAACGTGAACGAGGCATCGGTGGGCGCTTTAACAATCTTCTGGTTTCTATTCTTTACCGGGCTCGTCGGAGCACTGACGTGGTATATCACTCGCAAAGATGATCATGCGAGCAGTTCGGGTTACTTCCTTGGTGGTCGCTCGTTAACGTTCCCGTTGATTGCGGGATCGCTGCTGTTGACGAACCTGTCGACCGAGCAGATGGTCGGACTCAACGGCGCCGCGTTCACGGACGGTTTGTGCGTGATGGTTTGGGAAGTCGTCGCCGTCGTAGCACTCGTGTTCATGGCGTGGTTCTTTTTGCCGCGTTTCTTGAAGAGCGGTGTGGCGACCGTTCCTCAATATCTCGAAATCCGCTTTGACCACCAAACGCAAGTTATCACGAATGTCATTTTCTTGGTGGCTTATGTCGGCATCTTGTTGCCGATCATCTTGTACACCGGTGCTCGAGGGATGCTCGATATCTTGGATGTGACGAGTTTGCTTGGAACGATTCCCGAAACGTTCAACATGGAGGGCGAGACATTTGCCCTGGTGATGATCGTTTGGATGGTGGGAATTATTGGTTCGATCTATGCGCTGTTTGGTGGACTGCGAACCGTTGCCGTTTCGGACACACTGAATGGAATCGGACTTCTTACCGGAGGTTTGCTGATTACCTACTACGCATTGAATGTACTCAGTGGTGGTGAAGGAGTCGCCGCAGGTGCCGACTTGCTTTGGGAAGACCAAAAAGATCGATTCAACTCTGTCGGCAGCAATGAATCTTCGGTTCCCTTTGGTTCCATCTTCGCCGGTATCTTCTTGTTGAATCTGTTTTACTGGACGACGAACCAACAAATCATCCAACGGACATTCGGAGCGAGCAGTTTGGCCGAAGGCCAGAAGGGTGTATTGTTGACCGGAGCCTTCAAGTTGCTTGGGCCTCTGTACCTCGTCATCCCTGGCATGATCGCCTATTCGCTGTTTGCGGGCGAAGACATCAAGGCCGACAAGGCTTATGGATTGCTCGTCAATCGAGTCTTACCAGGACCGTTGACCGGTTTCTTTGCCGCCGCGATGATCGGCGCGATCTTGAGCAGTTTTAACTCGGCACTCAATAGTGCGTGCACGCTATTTAGTTTGGGACTTTACAAGAGCGTCAAACCAAATGCCCCCGAAGCGAGCGTGGTTCGCTCGGGAAAATGGTTTGGTTGGATCGTCGCGGTTGTTGCGATGACGATCGCTCCCCTGTTGGCTCAAACGACCAGCATCTTTGGTTACTTGCAAAAGATGAACGGGATGTATTTCATTCCGATCTTTGCAGTGGTCATCGTGGGTATGTTGACTCGCCGCGTTCCTCCGATCGCAGCTAAGATTGGCTTGGTGACCGGTTTCGTGGTCATCGCGGTCGGTTACTTTGTCAGCCCGTTTGATACGATCGTCGCGTCGGTTCACGACTTTCACTTCCTGGGAATGGTGTTTGCGTGGCTTGTGATACTGATGCTCGTCATCGGTGAAGTCCGCCCTCGCGAAACCGAATTCATTCAACATGATGCCAAAGCGGTCAACATGACGCCGTGGCGATATGCAACCCCAGCCGGCATCGCGTTGATCGTGATCGTGATCGCGATTTATGTTTCCTTCGCTGATTTCAGCGTGCTACTTCCGAAATCCTAGCGAGCTTTGGCACGGGGATTTGGTGGCCGATTGCCGCTAAACATCGAGGATCGAGCGTTTGTCACGGTCGTAAATAGGCTCGCCAGAAGGTGGTTGTCCTCCGTCTGGCAACGGCAGTCACGTAGCAATCCGGCTGGACGGCTGTTTTGATGTCGTGACGCCCCGTTTGAATTACAATCGTAGTACCCCCTATGCGGTTCCGCTGCAGTTCCCAGAAAAAACGTAATCCACGTCGAAGCAACAAAATTAGGCACCCACATGAATTTGCGATCTTCGCTCCTGCTGTTTGCATCCCTTCTCGGCGTCTGCACGCTCTTGTCGAGATCGGCCAGCGCTGATGTCACGGTGGATGACTTCGACTCGATCAAACTGTATACGCTCAAGAACGAAGCGGGCATGACCGTCAAAGTCACGAACTACGGAGCGATCATCACTTCGATCATCGTGCCGGATCGCGACGGCAAGATGGGTGACGTTGCACTTGGTTACAACCGCGTCGAAGACTACATCAATGCGGTTGATAAACCCTACTTTGGCGCCGTCGTTGGACGTTATGGCAATCGAATCGCCAAAGGCGAATTCTCGATCGATGGCAAAACCTACAAGCTTGCGGTTAACAACGGCGAAAACCATCTGCACGGTGGTGTGATCGGTTTTGACAAAGTCGTTTGGGATGCGAATCCGCTCGAAGGCGATGGATGGTCAGGTTTGGAATTGACCTACACGGCGAAAGACATGGAAGAAGGTTATCCCGGGAACTTGAATTTGAAAGTGACCTACAAGTTGACCAAGACGAACGAAATAGTTGTCGACTACTTCGCGACGACGGACAAGAAAACGCCCGTCAACGTGACTCAGCATACCTATTTCAACCTTGCCGGCGAAGGCAGTGGCACGATCCTCGAACATGAAATGATGATCAATGCCAAGAAGTTCACCCCTGTCGACGAAGGTTTGATTCCGACGGGTGAATTACGCGACGTTGCGGGAACCCCATTCGACTTCACCTCGGCCAAGCCGATCGGACGTGATATTGGCAAAGACAATGAACAATTGAAATTTGGACTCGGCTACGACCATAACTTTGTGCTCGACAAAGGCGACGACGCCAAGTCGATGACGCTTGCGGCTCGGGGCAAGGATCCGAAGTCGGGACGTGTACTTGAAATCCATACCACGGAACCCGGTATTCAATTCTACTGCGGCAATTTCCTTGACGGACGTTTGCAAGGCAAGTCCGGAAAGTCGTACGTCCATCGAAGCGGATTCTGTCTTGAAACGCAGCACTATCCGGACAGTCCAAATCAACCAAGCTTTCCCTCGACGATCCTCAATCCAGGCGAAGAACATCGCACATCGACGACGTTCAAATTCTCAGCAGAATAGTTCGACCGCGCCATTTTGTGAGCCGTGGGCCGTAAGGCACCGGGTAGTGCGCGAGACCCGGCCGCTCACGCGTCACGGCTCACTAAATCAAAATGTATTGGCAGTTGTGAGCCGTGGGCCGTAAGGCACCGGGTCATGCGTGGAACCCGGCCACTCACGCGCGAGCGGCTCACAAAATCAAAATGTATTGGCAGTTGTGAGCCGTGGGCCGTAAGGCACCGGGTAATGCATGGAACCCGGTCGCTCACGCGCGAGCGGCTCACTAATACTGTTTAAAACGAAAAACAGGTACGTCGAAATAGTCGTGTGATCGTTGTTTCGAGTCATTGAAACCATTAAACACACCCACCTAAAAACTCCCACCTAAACATCATGTTCCAAGCAAAGAATACGTTGCTCCTCGTCACTGT
>CAXBHV010000140.1:0-9750 GCA_963974855.1 uncultured Rhodopirellula sp.
TGGTGAGCGGCCAATGTATGGCTGACGCCACGAAGAATGGCGTACTTGTCAGCACAGCTGGCTAACTTTGGCAGATGCTCCGAAATCTGGATTCCAGGAACATTCGTTGCAATCGGCTTGAACGTTCCACGAACCGTGTCCGGGGCATTGGGCTTGGGGTCGAACGTATCAATATGCGATGGACCACCGTTCAGTTCGATAAAGATCGCGCGATCGGCACGACCCGATTCCACTTGCCCCGCACTGGCCATACGCATGTAGTTTGCCAGCGTAAAGCCGCCAAGTGAAAGCGCACCCACTTTGAGCATGTCACGACGTTTCATGCCATCACACGTTGAATGAATTTCCATAGTTATCGACTCTGTAACGGGGGAGTAAAGGAACGGGAATGAGGGGAGCGAGTAAATTCGCAGTAGGAGACGCAGGAGATTTAGTGAGTAATGATGAATTCTTTGGTGTTCACCAATGCCCACATCAGCGACTCCATCCCGTTGGCGGGCGTTTCGGACTCGCTAATAAACGTTTCGGCGATCTCGCGTTCCTCACCATCGGGGAAACGGCTGAGCGTGCGAAGGTAGGCGTCTTCGACAAGCTTTGACACGGTGTTCGAAGCTGCTTTGTTCGCGGCTTTGGTAGGCTCGAGCTCTCGCCACGATTTGGGGTTGGCAATCAGCGAGTCCAAAGAAGGCATTTCAAAGTCGAATTGCTCGAACTTGTTCGCCATTCGTTGGTATTCTTTTTCGATTTGGTCTCGCGTTTTCTTTTGGCGATCTTTGGGTAGTGAGTTGAACTTGGTCACACGGTTGATGATCAATTTGCGGTAATTGTCCGCAGCACGCACTGCGGCCGCTTGCTTCGGATCGACTCGTTGACTTGGGCCGGGCACTCCGAGGGCTTCACATGCCTGAGCGACCCAGCCGTTTTTGTCGGACAGCCGTTTGTGCATGTCGGCATCGTTACGCAGGTAGATCGACTGCAGCAGACTGGGTGAATCACTGCGATCGCAATCACAATTGGATTCGCGAGTCGATTGCCCAAACACTTCCAGAGCAAAGTTTTTCTGATTGCGGTTTTGGGCAATGCCTTCGGCGATCGCCATTTCGCTCACTTCGCCGCGAAGTTGGCTCGCCTTGTCATCCGAGCCAGTCGCCAATACGACGGCGTCGTAAACCACTTCAGCAGGCAGTCGTCGTGGAATGTGACGCGAGAAATTGACGCGATCATGAATGTTCGTATCGTTGGTTTCCGCGGACCGAGCGTAGGTTTCGCTACTGGCGATCTCGCGATGAAGCCATTTCAGATCAAAGTTATGGGCAATAAACTCGCTGGCCAAATAATCCAGCAGAGGTGCGTTGCTCGGTGGGTTTGCCAGATTCATGTCGTCCGAAGGATCGACGATTCCGGTGCCGAAATAGTTGGCCCATACGCGATTGACGATCGCTTTGGCGAAGTACGGGTTGTCTTTATCGCGAAGCCACTGCATCAGCTCCGGGCGAGGGTCTTTGTCAAGCGTGACTGGTTCATCCTGGCCAAGAATCGTGCCGGTGGGAAGTTTCAGTTCTGGAACCTTTTGTCCCTTTTTCTTTGCGAGGGCTCGGGCTCGTTTTGCTTTGTCCGAGGCACCGCGTGTGTTTACAAGCAGCTCGCCAAATGGAACGACCTTGCCCTTTTGTGCTGCGGTATAAACCGCTTTGCGAAGCTCGCCATTGTTGAGTTTCTTGCCATCGGTGATGTCCTTTAACAGTTCGTCGCGAACCGCTTTGGCATCCGCAGAAACCTGATTTTGGTTAATCCGGATCGGAGTGAAAATCTGCGAGAACTGTTCAAAATCGTCTTTGGACCATTGGTCAAATGGATGCTTGTGGCATTGTGCACACTCGATACGAACGCCCAGGAATGCATAGGCAAATCCGATGGCTCGCTCTTCGGGTTTTTGAAAGTTTCGTCGTGCCCAGAAAAACGGCATGCCGTCACGTTTGGCAAAGGTTTCTTCATTACCACTCTCACAAGCCTTCGTCATTTGTTCGCAAAACTCGCGATAGCTTTCGCCATCTTGGCGACTATTCGCTTCGACAATCCCCGCCACAATTTGGTCGTAAGGCACGTTGTCTTCCAAGCGAACCCGTAACCACTCGTGCCACAGTCGCGAGGCGGCGTTGCGAATCGGTAAGACGTTGTTGAGTTGCTCGTTGCTATTGCCGGTCCAATCCGACATGCGAGTTGCCCACCATGCCGCATAAGCAGGTGAATCAAGCAGCTCTTCGATCAATTTTTCGCGTTTGTCCGGCGATGTGTCGGCAATGAATTCACGCACCGTCGCACCCGCGGGAAGCATGCCGGTCATGTCCAGCGAAACACGAGGAATGAATTCCGAATCGGTACAGGATCCCGCAGGCACTACGCCAAGTTTGTTCAGTTTCTGTTGCACAAGCTTGTCAATCGGCTTGGCTGGCGAATGGGCAACACGTGCCGCAGGGGAGCCGATCGGACGAATCACGGGAATCGGAACCACGGCGTTGTCGTAATAGACGACCACGTGGGTGTCACCTTGTTCGCCCGAATCAATGTGTCCGTCTTCGTTAATTGCGGCAATGGCGTCATCATTTGAGCTAAAACGACACAGTGCGGTAACGTCCTCGACGCTGCCGTCGGGCCAATATGCGTACGCCTTTAATTGAACCTGTTCCCCTGCTTTGCTAAATTGAATTTCGTTCGGAACGACTTCCAAACGTTGCAACGTTTGTACCTGTTTCGGATCAAACTTGGCTCCGGCTTCGATCCAACGACGAAGCGTGTGGTGTTCCCAGCTTCCAGCGTCGAATCGTTTTCCACCCTCGTGCATGTCAGCATCGACGGGTTTCGCCAGGATCAAGCTTTCGTCCACATCGCTGGTGTCCACCCGCCCGGCATTCTCGGTCATCAACGCGTCGTAATCGGCTTTGAAGTCGTAGCCAAACAGCGACAACTGGAAACCACCGCGGCCTTGGAACGACCCATGGCAGGCACGGCCGTTGCATCCGAGCCGGCCCAGCAGCGGAGTGACGTGTTTTTGGAAATCGGGAACTTCCGCAGCGTCTGCGTTGGCAAATCGTTCGCTTAACGGAGCGATCGGTTTAGCAACAGAGGCTTTATTTGATTTGGCCGACACCGCAGGTTCTGCATGAGTCGTCGACGGTTGTTGGCCAACGAAGCACGCCAAAGCGATGCAAGTGATGAGTGACAGAGGTTTCGCGGTGGTTCGAATCATTGAAAACACCAAAGGACCAAAGATGGGGAATGAAGGGGATCGGGGAACGGATCACGGGGGTAGGCCGCGGCGTTATTTTGCGTCTTTCTTTTTCTCTTTGCTGCGACCCGCACTACGCAATAGTTGCTGGTAGGTTTTGTCGAGATTGTTTTCGAAGTTTTGTTGTTTCGCTTCGAGTCGTTCTTCGGCGATAGCCAATTGACGTTGAGTTCGTTCGATTCTCTGCTTCGTATAGCGAATCTCTGCCTCGGCGCGCTTCATTTCCGCTTCAATTAACGTCGTCACCGCGTCACGAAGTGCTTCACGATCGATTTGTCGATCTCGCACTTTAAGCTTTGCCGCAAGCAGTTTGACGTGCATTTGAGCTTGCAGAAGTTTTGATTCGATTTCATAGATGTCTTGATCGCGGTTCTTTGCCGCTTCAAGCCGCTTGGCTGATCTCGCGAGATCACGTATCGCGTTGTTGTATTGAGCTGGTTCGTTGGCTTTCAGCCGATCCAGTAACGGTTCCAGCTCGGGTAGCTGGTTGTTGACCAGGGCGATCGCGATCGATTCAAGATTACGGTCGATTTCTGTCGTCGTACTGGATCGGTCGACTTTGGGATTACCACCCGAATCGGCTGCCCAAGAGGGAGTCAAAATCGAGACGGCAAAGCCTGTCAACACGATCACCGAAAGCGAAAGCGCGAGCCTCTGTCGCTGTGAATCTTTAACCATCGATTTGGTCCCCTTCGTCGATTGCGGCAACGATCCAGGCAAACGCCGAGTCGTCCGAATCCGTGTCCGTTTCGCTCGTGAAGAATTCTTCGGAGCCATTCAAAACGAGGTCGTTCATCGCAAATTCGGACAGACTCTCTTCTTCCAATTGCAGCACCGACACGGATTGAGCCCAAGCTTGAGCCACAAGTGTCGCTTCGGTGAAGGAAGGTGAGGTTCGAGCGCTGTTTTCAGCTGGATTCTGTGTTTGTTTTCCAACGACAAAGGCGAGCAGCACCGATGCAGCCAACGTGATCGTCAACAGCACAAATCGCGAAGATCCGGAATGCGAATCCAAATCGGCGTGGGAGTCAAAACCGATGGGCAAATTTAAATCGGAATCGCCAGCGCACTGCGGCGACGAAGCTGGGCATGTCGCGGTTGCTTCGGCGACCACGTGAAGTGTTTCTGCCGTTTTGGCCAATTCGTCGCCAAACCACTCCGCCTCGCCAAGGCGTGCCTCGAACTCGGCCAATTGGTCGGTCGGTAATTCACCGAGCAAGTACAGCAGACACTGCTCTCGCCATGATTCGCTTGAAAGTTCGTTCATTGTTCTTTGCCTCGTTCCATTTCACTCGCTTCGCTTTCACGCTGTTGGACGTCTTCGCGAAGTCGCTGGAGTGCCCGTCTCATTTGCGTCAATGCGGTTCCGAGCGGGATTTGAAGCTGGTCGGCTATTTGTTGGAAAGTAAGGTTTTCGTTGATTCGGAGTTGTAAGATGGATTGCCAGTTCTCGGGCAAGTTTTTGATGGATTGCTGAATTAGCTCTGCGGTTTCGGCGGCGACTAAACGCTGTAGGTGGTCATCGCTGTGGTTCCATGCTTCGTAAGTCGCCTGTTTCTCTAAGACTCGGTTTGTCGTGGATCGATCTCGCCAATGTCGCGCACATTCGTTGGCTGCAACCCGAAACAACCACGCTCGACGAGCGACCAAGGGAACCTTGTCTCCCTGTTGGACCGACTTGATAAAAACGGTCTGCAGGCAATCCTCGACATCGGCTTCTTGGGCGAGTCGGCGGCGCATGAACGCACGGAGCGTCGGTTCGGATTCCAGAAAAACCCTACGCCACGCTTCGTCGGAGTCCTCGTGTTCAGGGTTTTCAGGAGTCTTCGTGCTCATGGGGCCGTCGTTACGATTAAGAAGATGCGCAGGTCCTGCCGATTATTTCGCATCCGACGGAAATTTCTGGAAAAACTATTTCCAGGCTTCGACCACCGCGTACTGTTTGCCAGGGATGACGCGGATATCGTGCCACTGGATCACCAGATTTTCCTCGTACCACTCGGGCTGTTTGGTCACGATATACATGCGTCCGCTCGGTCGCAGGGCGCGCTTGGCTGCGTCGACAAACAGTCGGGCGATCTGGAAATTGGCGAAATAAGGCGGGTTGCCCACTGCTACATCATAGCTGGCCGGCGACTCGCAATCTCCATCACAGGTCAATCGGGCGTCAAAGTCAGCGAGGCCGTTCTTTTTCGCCCCCATCCGTGTGCACTGGATCGCCCGGGCATTGCTGTCGATCGCCAAGGCATGGATGCCGTCGGCTTGCATCGCCAACGCCATCGCAACCGATCCGCAGCCACAGCCGATATCGATCAACCGTTGGCCCGGTTCGACCGTGACGGCGTCCATTAACGCTTTGGCGCCCGCATCGAGTCGCCGATGCGAAAACACACCCGGTCGGGTGATCGCCGTGATCGTTTGCCCACGAAAGCGAAACGTGAATTCACAATCAAAACTTCGCTGACGTTTAAGTTCCTGGTCTTTGCGAAGTACATAGACCACAGCGTCATCGCTGTGTCGGACACTGATCTTCGTTCCAAAGGCCTTCAGTTGATCGTGTAGCCAGCGGTCGTTCACATTATCCACACTGGTCACAAGTCGGCCGCCGACGGCAAGACGGGTATAGGATTGTTGCAGCAAATCGCGTTGCAATTCGGCTTCGCCACGCACCGAGCAGGGGATCAACGCGAGATCGATTTCGCCCTCGGGTAAGTCTGTGTCACACACAATCGAAAGCGAGTGATTGGGATCCGGCAATGGAGGCTCGGGCAGCGCCTTGATGTCGGCTTCGTGGTCGGCAATCGCGAGTCGTTGTTGGAATTGATCGAGGTACCACAGCGAAACGTTCGCATCGCTGCGGTCTCGGTACAACCAACGAGCCGCCTGTCCGCGACCCAGCGACGTGCTGAGGATGCGGTTGCCGGGCAATTCTTTGGCAACGTCATACAACGCGGCTTCGGAAGTTCGTGCTGGCAGCGCAGGCAGTTCAGCTTTGAAGTGTTCGTTTGTCAATGAATTAACCAAGGAATTTTTCGGCGACGGTCCATGCTCCCGTGACTAGCATTGCGGCGGCAGAGAGCCACAGCATGATGTCCCACAGGATTCCAGGCGTCAGTTCTGCTCGAGAGCGATGGTAGCGAAAATACAAAGCCGCACCTGCCAACATTGGCAGCATCACGCCTTGCGCCACGCCGCTTAGTAATACCAATTGCGCAGGTGCGGGGAATGCCAGGTAAATCAACAAGCACAATAGTGGGAACGCCCCGCTGAGCCAGCGGATCCATTTTTCTCGCGTTTGCGGATCGTCGCCGATCAGTCCCACCACACACATGGCGTCCGAAAATGTTCTCGCATGGCTCGCGTTTGCAACAAAGTAGGTCGAGTACAGAACCGCGAAGGCGCCAAACAAAAAGACCGCCGACGCCCATTGCGAAAAAACCGGGACGAACATTACCGCCAGCGTGCGGACCATGTTGTCTTTTTCGGGGTTCAGCCCAACGCGATGCAGGATCGCCGCACCAAGCAGGTAGAAGATAATCGTGGCAAAGGTGTAGACGACCATCGCCCCCCAGGCGTCCACTCGCATCACACGCATCCACCCCGACGCACGTCGCAGCCATTCGGGCGATCCATCGTCGGTTCCCACGAAGCGGGCGTACCCTTTTTCCAGGCACCAATAGGGATAGACGACAAGCTCGGCAGCCCCCACGCCAATGATTCCGAAGGTGGCAAGCGCCGTGCCGATTGGACGTGCGGTTTCACTTGCTCCTTCGCCACCGCTCTCAGGCAGATGGAATTTCAGCCCACTAAAAAACTCCGAAAGACTGACCCGGAAATCAGGTTGGTCTTGCAAGAAAAACAGATTCGTAATCGTCAGCAGAGTGAAAGATGCGACCAGAATTGTCGATAGCGATTGGATCAATCCGTAGCGGCCTACCCACAGCACCACGCTGGTGATCAATGCCACAACGGTCGCCCAAATGGCCGCATCGTTCGGAGCAGAAATACTCGCGGGTGTCGTGTCCTGATGTCGGTCGCGGTAGGCTTGGATGCGGGTTGCGATTTGTTCTTCGGCTGCGGAGACGTCGATGGTGATGTCATCCGGTGCGTATCGCTGGAACTGAAGCAGCGTTTCGGCGTCTGCGATTTCGTTATAGTCCGCACCTCGCTCGGTCAGCGGCAAACTGATCGCCAACGATTGCCCCACTCCACCGACGATGCCGCCGAGTTGACTGATGCTGGCGATCCACATCAGCACCCAATACCAGACCAACCAATTGCCGCGGCCACGAATGCGAGGGCCCGGCACTTCGTCCAGCGCTCTTAGCGTGGTTTTGCCGCTCACGATCGCGTAGCGACCAAACTCGATTTGAGCGAACACTTTGACGACGCAACCGAGGATGATTAGCCAAAGCAAACTGAATCCGGCTTCCGCACCGGTTTTGGTCGTCGCGATTAGCTCTCCACTGCCAACGATCGATCCCGCGACGATCAGCCCCGGGCCGATACAGCGGATGATGGGAAACAATCGTGTCGGTGGATCCAGTGTCGAAAGCGGTGAATTCGCACCGCTTGCTTCCGCTGTCTCGGTCATACGTGGATTTTCTAAAGGAGCTGGAGGTGGGAAAGCATTTTTCTCAGCTCGCTACCGTACACAATCCACGTAGTACTTGCGTGTTCCGTCGACGTTTTCTTCGACTAATCCATGAATATCGGTATGGAATCCAGGGAATTTTTCGTTGAAGTCGCGAGCAAATTGCAAGTATTCGACGATGGTTTTGTTGAATCGCTCGCCGGGAATCAGCAACGGAATGCCTGGCGGATACGGTGTTAACAGCACGGCTGTCGCACGTCCTTCAAGCTCATCGACTTCCACGCGATCAATTTCTCGGTGAGTCATCATCGCGTAGGCATCCGACGGTTTCATCGCAGGTTGCATTGGTGACAAATACATCTCGGTGGTCACGCGAGCGATGTCATGTGTCTTGTAGGCGTCGTGAATTTGTTGACAAAGATTTTTTAGCCCGGTTTGCTCGTAACTTGGGAATGCTTGACTGAACTCAGGCAAAATCTTCCACATCGGCAAGTTCTTGTCATAGTCGTCCTTGAACTGCTGCAATGCGCTAAGCAGCGTGTTCCATCGCCCTTTGGTGATCCCGATCGTGAACATGATAAAGAACGAATAAAGTCCCGTCTTCTCGACGACGACGCCGTGTTCGGCCAGGTAACGTGTCACGATCGAAGCGGGGATCCCGGATTCGGCAAACTCACCATTGACACTTAGCCCTGGTGTGACGACGGTCGCTTTGATCGGGTCGAGCATATTGAAGCCGGCAGCAAGGTTTCCGAAGCCGTGCCAGTTGTCGTCGGGATGCAGAATCCATTCCTCTTGTGTGCCGATGCCATCGTCGACGATTTCGTCTGGCCCCCAGACTTGGAACCACCAATCGTCGCCCCACTCCGCGTCAACCTTTCGCATCGCTCGGCGGAAATTCAGGGCTTCGGCGATCGATTCTTCGACCAGTGCGGTTCCGCCAGGCGGTTCCATCATCGCAGCGGCGACGTCACACGACGCGATGATCGCGTACTGAGGCGACGTCGAGGAATGCATCAAGTAGGCTTCGTTGAAGATGTGCCGGTCGAGCTTCTGTGTCTCCGATTCCTTGACCAGGATTTGAGACGCTTGCGAGATACCGGCTAACAACTTGTGAGTCGAATGGGTGGCAAAGACCATTGCTTCCTTGCATCGTGGGCGGTCGCGTCCAAGGGCATGCATGTTGTGATAGAAGTCATGAAACGCGGCATGCGGCAGCCACGCTTCATCAAAGTGCAATGTGTCGATTTGGCCATCCAACAGCTCTTTCAGCATTTCGACGTTGTAGACCACGCCGTCGTAAGTGCTTTGCGTGATCGTCAAAATGCGAGGCTTGCGATCGGGATGCTTTGCTTGGGCTTCACGAGCAAACGGGTTCGCGTCGATCTTCTTTTGAATGTTTTCGGGTCGGAATTCATCCAATGCAATCGGGCCGATCAATCCTAAGTTGTTGCGAGTGGGGGTTAAAAAGACGGGGACAGCACCGGTCATAATGATCGCGTGCAAAATGGATTTATGGCAATTGCGGTCGACGACAACGATGTCACCCGAAGCAACGGTCGAGTGCCAAACCATCTTGTTGGATGTCGACGTGCCGTTGGTGACAAAGAAGCAGTGGTCCGCGTTGAAAATTCGGGCCGCGTTGTGCTCCGACGCAGCAACCGGACCGGTGTGGTCGAGCAGTTGTCCTAATTCTTCGACGGCGTTACAGACGTCCGCACGAAGCATGTTTTCGCCAAAGAATTGGTGGAACATTTGTCCCACAGGGCTCTTTAGAAAAGCGACTCCGCCGGAATGGCCTGGGCAATGCCACGAATACGATCCATCGTTGGCGTAATGAACCAAGGCGCGGAAAAACGGCGGCGCTAGG
>CAXBHV010000141.1:0-9708 GCA_963974855.1 uncultured Rhodopirellula sp.
CGTCACTTGGATGACCAATGCATCGGCTGTAAATACTGCACGATGATGTGCCCCTACGAGGTGCCTCAATACAGTGAACGTCTTGGCATCGTACGAAAATGCGACATGTGTCATCAACGCTTGTCCGCCGGTGAAGCGCCTGCATGTGTACAAGCTTGTCCGAACGAAGCAATCTCTATCACCGTGGTCGACACCGCCGACACCCAGTTCGCCCACGATGACCGTATCGCACCGGGCGCCCCCTTATCCACGATCACGAAACCAACAACAAACTATCGCACTGAACACGGTGATGCAGCCGATAACGCGGCGCCCCAGGACATCGGGGTGGACCATGTAGCCGAAAGCCATTGGCCATTGGCGGTGATGTTGGTTGCCACCCAAATCTCAGTAGGAATGATTTTCATCGAACGATTTGCGGCGACATTGGCTTGGGTGTCGGGGCACGATCACTCGGTCGTTGCCACTCGATCTATTTTGCTTGCCGCCCTGCTGATTGGCGGAGTCGGACTGAACATCGCATCGCTGCACCTCGGTCAACCGCTGCGAGCCTGGCGAGTCTTTTTGGGATTGAAGACCAGCTGGCTCAGCCGCGAAGCCGTTGTGCTGGGCAAGTACATGGGACTACTAACCGCCGCGACCGCGTTGTACTGGTTGCCTGTGTTTAGCGAGTACGTCCCGCAATCGATTCAAAAGTGGATCCCCGACTGGGCAGCAAGTTTAACAATCGTGATGGCCATTTTGGTGGGTGCTGCGGGACTGTTTAGCAGTGCCATGATTTACATCGCGACACGTCGGCAAATTTGGCGAAGCTCACGAACACTGATTCGCTTTATGGGAACTGGCGCTGTTGCCGGAGCCACAAGTGTGCTGCCCATTTTGATCCTTAGTGGTGAAAGCCGTTTCATTTCCGTGGCAATCACAATGATCGCGATGATCACGTTGGCCAGCAAAGCAGCCTGGGAATGGAGCGTGCATTTGAATCCAAACGGACGTGGCGATGCCTATGATCGCCGCTCGCGTCGGTTGGTGCGTCAATCGCTTTCGAGTCTGGCTAAGTCACGGATGCTGGCGGCCCAAGTCGGTTTGGGCTTGCTATGTGTTGCCGCGGCGGCAACGTTCGTTTCACCTTGGACCGCGGCGGGATTTGCGATCGCAGCGAGCGTGATTGTGATCGGCGGCGAGATCGCCGAACGACTTCTGTATTTCATGAGTGTTGTTTACGACCGGATGCCAGGAACTTTCCGATGATTCAGCCCACGACTAAACTTCGCGGAAATCTGACACGCAATTTATTGCCTCAGCTGTTGCGACAGCACGATGGCAAGATGACGCGAGAGCTGTTGCTGCACCCTGGTGACCATGGGCTCGGAATGACCCACGAGTCGATGCAAGCCGACGCGACCACGACTGCGGTATGCGGATATTGCTCGACTGGATGCGGATTGCGATTGCATCTTCGCGACGACGAAGCGGTCGGCCTGACTCCCGAAACCTCTTACCCCGTCAACCTCGGCATGGCTTGCCCGAAGGGCTGGGAAGCATTGCGGGTGCTCGATTCGGAGGATCGTGCGACCGACCCAATGATCCGCACTTCCGATGGCAAGTTCGCCCCTGTGTCGTGGGATCATGCACTACGTCTGTTCACAACACGAATGAAAGGGATCCAGCATCAACACGGGCCCGATTCGGTTGCATTTTTAAGCACCGGACAAATCGCGTGCGAGGAAATGGCATTCCTAGGTGCGTTGGCAAAATTCGGCATGGGGATCAAACATGGCGACGGCAACACGCGTCAATGTATGGCCACTGCCGCGACTGCATATAAAGAATCCTTCGGGTTCGACTCGCCGCCGTTCACTTACGACGATTTCGAGCAAAGCGATTGCATGGTCTTCATCGGTGCCAATCCTTGCATCGGCCATCCGATCATGTGGGAACGCGTGCTGCGAAACCAGAACGATCCTGAAATCATTGTCATCGACCCTCGTCGCACCGAAAGTGCGATGTCGGCAACTCAGCACTTACAAATCCGACCCAAGAGCGACCTCGCGTTGCTGTACGCGATCACCAACCACTTGATCGCTTGCGAATGTGTCGATCGCAAATTCATTGACAAGCACACCGAAGGTTTTGAAAAGCTTTCCGAGCACGTCAGCCGGTTTACTCCTGACGCCGTCGCTCCGATGACGGGAATTTCAGCCGATGCGATTCGTCAGACAGCCGAAACAATCGGGCGAAGAAAGGCAGTATCGCTGTGGTGGACGATGGGAGTCAACCAAAGTTACGAAGGCACACGAACGGCACAAGCGATCATCAATATTGCCTTGATCACCGGCAACATCGGACGCCCGGGAACGGGTGCCAACAGCATTACCGGTCAATGCAACGCGATGGGTTCACGGTTGTGGAGCAACACCACCAATCTATTCGGCCATCACGATTTCAAAGATTCTGCAGATCGCGAGAAAGTCGCCAGCAGTTTGGGGATCGACGCTGACTTGATTCCGACCGAGCCAAGTTGGAGCTACGACGGGATCATGGACGGGATTCGTCGCGGCGACATCCGTGGATTGTGGGTGATTGCGACCAACCCGGCTCACAGCTGGATTCACCAGAGCGAAGCTCGTAACCTGCTCGATCGGCTCGATTTCCTTGTCGTTCAAGACATGTATCACACTACCGAAACGGCTCGCCATGCGGATTTGATTCTGCCTGCAGCTGGCTGGGGCGAAAAGTCCGGCACGTTTATCAACAGTGAACGTCGCTACGGTGTGCTGAAAAAAGTGCGTCGAGCACCTGGAAAAGCACTGGCTGATTTCCAGATTTTTCGTGCGCTCGCGTCGTACTGGGGCTTGGAAGAGATGTTTTCGGAGTGGACGGATCCCGAAGCGGTGTTTCGCATTATGCAACGTGCCAGCGAAGATCAGCCCTGCGATATCACCGGCATTGATGGTTATGAACAAATTGATCGCTGTGGCGGCATCCAATGGCCATGGACCGAAGCGGACGCCGAAGGCGATTTCCAACCTGAACAACAACGTCGCTTGTTTGCGGATGGCCGTTTTTATCACCACGATGGTCGCGCTCGCTTGATTGTCGACGATGTGACCCCGATGCCCGAAGCTCCTGACGAGGCATTTCCGACCTTGTTGATGACTGGTCGTGGCACGGTCAGCCAATGGCATACGCAAACACGCACAAACAAAAGCCCCGTGCTTCGCAAACTGTATCCCAACGAAGCTTACATCGAGATCAATCCTGAGGATGCTGCTGCGATGGACGTCGAAAACGGCGACCAAGTCCGTGCGCAATCGCGTCGCGGCAGCTTGCTCGCAACGGCTATGGTGACACCCACTGTGAAACCGGGCCACGCATTTATGCCAATGCATTACGAATCCACCAACCAATTGACCCTGGCCCACTTTGACCCCCACAGCCGTCAACCCAGTTACAAAGACTGTGCGGTAAGGATCGAACGAGCATGAGTAAGAACGCATTTAGCGAAGAACAACAACAATACATCGCCGGGTTTGCTTTCGGATCCGACGTGGCACGTGCGGTGAACCGATTGCCGATGGTCAGCAATTGTGCGGCGGGCCCCTCAGGCAACTCGGTCACCATCGGTGGTGGCGCCACAACGGTCGATGGCAAAGTATTGCCGGTCGGTCCCGAACGGATCGCGCTGCAAGCCCAAGCCGACTGTATTGCTGCGGGCAAAAAACTCTGCAAAGAAGAAAAAGCCAAACAGGCAAAGAACCCGTTGGACATGTGGGACGAGATCCAAGCTCGTTCCGATGCCAACGAATTCCCCAAGGGCGACGACGTCTTCCTGACCAAATTCCATGGCCTGTTCTTCGTCGCTCCGGCTCAGAACAGCTTTATGTGCCGCATGCGATTGCCCGGTGGCCTATTGCATGCTTGGCAACTGCGTGGACTGGCCGATTTGTCTGACAAATCAGCGGGCGGATTTGTCGACGTGACAACGCGTGCGAACTTGCAACTTCGCGAAATCCCGGCCGATCACGCAATGAACATCCTGTATGGACTTCGCGAGCTCGACATCATCAGCCTTGGATCCGGGGGCGATAACATTCGCAATTGCACCGCCAGTGCGCTGTCGGGGATCGACCCCATGGAATTGATCGAAACGATTCCTTATGCGAAACGGATGCACCATTACATTGTCAATCACCGCGAGATGTATGGCTTGCCGCGAAAATTCAACATTGCTTTTGATGGCGGTGGCAGCATCAGTGCACTCGACGACACCAATGACATTGGCTTCCACGCAGTGCAGGTAACCGAAGCCACCGCCAGCGAATCGTTGCCAGCGGGCGTTTATTTTCAACTGACTCTTGGCGGTATCACCGGTCATAAAGATTTCGCTCGCGACACCGGCGTCTTGCTGCGTCCGGAAGAGTGTGTGGAAGTCGCTGGAGCGATCGTTCGCGTGTTCGTCAAAAACGGCGACCGCACCGACCGCAAAAAAGCTCGGCTGAAATATGTGCTCGACGACTGGGGTTTTGAAAAATTCATCCAAGCAGTCGAAACAGAGATGGGGCGTGAACTGCGAAAAGTCAGCTCGGACCTTGTCGTGATCCCTGACAACGAAAATCGTCAAGCCCATGTCGGCGTGCACCCGCAAAAACAAAGCGGACGCCAATACGTCGGTGTAGTGTTGCCCGTCGGCCGCATCACCAGCGATCAAGCACGCGGGCTCAGCGACATCGCTGAAACCTACGGTAACGGTGAGATACGTTGTACCGTTTGGCAAAACGTCTTGATCCCGCATATTCGTGACGAAGACGTCGAGGAAGTAAAAGCAAAGCTAGATTTCATTGGTCTCAGTTGCGACGCCAGCTCGTTTCGTGCCGGACTTATCGCTTGTACTGGAAGTGCCGGTTGCAAGTTTGCCGGAGCCGATACCAAAAAGCATGCGATGATCATCGCCGAGACGCTTGAATCGCAATTCAAACTCGATCAACCCATCAATATTCATGTCACCGGATGCCACCACAGTTGTGCTCAGCACTACATCGGCGACATCGGTCTGCAGGCGTGTCAAGTCGAACAAGGTGATGACATGGTCGACGGATACCACGTCAATGTAGGAGGCGGCTGGGGCACCCGCAAAGGGATCGCCCGGCTGATGTTTGAATCGGTGGCGTTCACGGACATCCCGGCTCTGATCACCGCAATTGTCAGTGGCTACTTGCAGCAACGACATGAAAACGAATCGTTCGTCGAGTTTGCTCAACGAACCAGCGATGTAGATCTCAAAGCGTTAACCCTTAGTTGTGTTTGAACTTGAGTGATCTGGATCACTCGACGAATTCCCACTTTTTTAGAACAGAACCATGAGTAGCTTGATTCCTGATACCGCGCCTTTTTCCCAAGAACAACGCGCTTGGCTGAACGGTTTTTTCTCGGGCATGATGGGCATTCAGTCCAATACGCAGCAGGGCGAAGCCCTGGCCGCGATGGGCTTCTCGAGTGAAACCATCGCCACACCAACGGAACCAGCTGAAGAAGAGGATTTTCCTTGGCACGATGATTCGTTACCGATCCTGGACCGCATGAGTCTGGCGGAGGATAAGCCGCTAGATCGCAAATTGATGGCCGCAATGGCTCAACTCGATTGCGGTTCGTGCGGCTATTTATGCCAAACCTATAGCGAAGCGATTGCATCGGGAACCGAAACGAATCTGTCGTTGTGCAGCCCCGGTGGCAAAGAAACAAAGCAGATGATCAAAAAGCTGCTGAAGGAAAGTGGCGGCGCAGAAGCCAGCGGAACTGCGGCCGCACCGGTTGCAAAGGAAGTCCCTGGGTCTTCACGTTCCGCTCCCTATACCGCCAAACTGCTCGCGTCATGCTGCTTGAACAAAGAAGGCTCGGCCAAGGCGGTTCATCACGTCGAAATCGATCTATCGGGATCAGGGATCAAGTACGAAGTCGGCGACGCGTTAGGCGTTTGCCCATCCAATTGCAATGATCTGGTTAACGAGATTCTGCAGCGGATTGAGTCCGACCCGAACGCGGAAGTCACCACGCCGCTGGGGAACACCAAGCCATTTCAGCTCGGACTTCAAGAAGATTGCTGCCTCAAGGATCCAAGTGACGAGTTGCTTGAGTCATTAATCAGCCGCACTGCAGACGAGGCCAGCAAACAAGCACTCGCCAAGATGCTCGAAGACGGTGTCCCCGACGGCTTTGACGTGCTTGATACATTAAGCCTCGCGAGCGACGTCAAGTTAACGGCGTCCGAGTTGATGGAAACCCTTGAACCGCTCAATCCGCGACTTTA
This sequence comes from uncultured Rhodopirellula sp., assembly GCA_963974855.1. GTDB lineage: Bacteria > Planctomycetota > Planctomycetia > Pirellulales > Pirellulaceae > Novipirellula. The sequence goes on from CAXBHV010000141.1 coordinate 6,308, forward strand.
CTCGATCGCCAGCAGCATGAAGGCGGTCGGCGAGCAGGTTCACCTGACCGTTGGCAAGGTCCTCTACGAGCGTGAAGGACGTCAGCGTAAGGGTGTCGCCAGCACGATGTTAACGGATCGCTTGGAGTCGGGTTCGTCACTGCGGATCTTTACTCATGCGAACCACACCGGATTCACGGTCCCGGCCGACTCGAATGTGCCAATCATCATGGTCGGTCCGGGAACGGGAATCGCTCCGTTTGTGGCGTTCCTGCAAGAACGTGTTGCCACGCAGTCGAGTGGTAAAAATTGGTTACTGTTCGGTGACCAGCACGAAGCGTATGACTTTTTGTACGAGGAACAATTGCAGGGCTACGCTGAAGCGGGAAGTTTACAACGACTCGATACCGCGTTCAGTCGCGACGGTGACAAAAAGGTGTACGTCCAAGACCGGATGCGAGAAAACGGAGCCGAACTGTTCCAGTGGCTCACCGAGGGTGCACACTTCTACGTGTGTGGCGATGCGTCACGAATGGCTGCCGATGTTGACCGAACCCTAAAGGCCATCGTTGCCGAGCATGGCAACATGAGCGAAGAACAGGCCGATCAATACGTCGCCAACCTATCGAAAGCAAAACGATACGTCCGCGACGTGTACTAAGCGAAAATGTCGCCCGACGTCTCTGACGTCGGAATGTATGGACATCAGAATAGGAAGCTCGGACGTCGGAGACGTCCGGCTACAATGCAGCACTAGCGGGCGTACAACAGCACGGTCAAATCGTCAGGTTTGCCAGGCAACTGTTCATCGCTGCCACTCATCCGCTGGCTGGCGATTTGAACCAATTTCTGCATGCATCCGATCGGCTTGCCGCTCTTCATCGCGGTAACGACTTCGGAGAGATGCATGTTGTCAAACAATCCGTCGCTGGCCAAGATCACGCGGTCCTTCGCAGCCAATTGACGCGACGGCCCCACTTCGATGTGCATCGTTTTTGATCCGACTAGATTCGAGACGACATGGCGATCGTCGTGCGTCATCGCATCGGCCTCGTCCAACATTCCCGATTCGATTGCATAGCCGACGGGTGAATGCGACGTCGATTTCCACTTTAGCGATCCCCGCTGGCCAACAATCATCGTCATCGAATCGCCAACGGTGTACGCACGAACGCGTCCCTCGACGATCTCGACCACTGACAATGTCGTTGCCGCTCCGATGCCGAGATCCAAAATTTCAGCGTTCGCCTTTTCGATCCCATCCAGGATCGCAGCACGCAGGTCCGCCTCGGGGTCTGCTGCCGCGACCATCTCGGCAATGCAGTGCACCGCGACCGCAGACGCCTTGTACCCAAGCGGACAACCGCCCACGCCATCGGCCACTGCCATCACCATTGCACCGCGCGCCGTCCGAATCACCACCGAACTATCGTCGTTGGGTTCAACTTTGCCTGGACACCTCCGCGAAATCGAAATCACTGATCCCGAAGGCATCGGCAGCGACCGTGGTTCGCCCATGTCGCTTTCAACGCAAAATTCGAGCAACGTTTCGGTGATAGTGGACAACATAATTGGCGGAGTCATGACCCACCCAGAGGTGGAGGGGGAAGAAATGGTGTGTACCTAATTCTAGCCCGTGACTCGGTTCCGACGAGAGAAGCGGATCGCTTTCAGTCGAGTTTGTTCAAACACCGATAGCATTTGAGGCGCATCCCGATAACGATGGCGGGGGTTAACTTCGAGTGATTTGCGGATTACAGCGATTAAATCGCCGTGAGCACGCTTACGGAGCTGTGCAGCCCCCTCTAATGGCCATTCAAACGGGTATTCAGGCCATTTACCGGAAAAGATCCTATAAGCGATCAAACCGATCGAAAAAACGTCCGAACGGGTCGACGGTTTGCCCATCGCCTGTTCCGGTGCCATGTGTCCGAGGGTTCCCGTCCCCGAACCGCTGATCGTGGCTTGAGCTGCCTTGGCGATCCCAAAATCGCCCAACCGGATCACATTGTCTTCGAACATCAAGATATTTTCGGGCTTGATGTCACAGTGGATGACCCCCTGTTCATGCGCGTACGCGACCCCTTCGAGCAACTGTGTGACGTAGTCAAACGCTAATTCGAAGCCGATCCGCTTTTGAATGCGGTCGGCGAGCGTGCGTTCCCCCATCGGCGAGACGATCACGAAGTGACCTTCGATAAAGGCAGCATCGCGAATCGGCAAGATGTTGGGATGATCCAACAGGATCGTCAATCTTGCTTCGCGGCGAAACTCTTCGAGCAGTTCAGGCGAGACCAGCTCGGGTGACGGAATCTTCAACGCCACCTTGATCCCTAACAAGGTGTCAAACGCAGCGTAGACGGTCGCAAACCCACCTGCGCCAAGTCGTCTTTCAATCCGATATTTTCCAAGTCGCGTACCAACGCGGACAGGGGACTTGGGCTTGGTGTGCATGAAAAACGTGATGCAATTTGGAAAGGAATAGAAAACGAAACGATCAGCAGATAACCGAATTGCCGAAACATTCGTCTTGCCTTGAGGATGTTCCGATTATCGTTGCCGATGGACAACTCGGAAAGGCGTTACGCGTAGATTTCTCAAGCAATCCTTCTGAATCAACGTTACAAGTCGAACGTCAAATCAAACTGCAACCATTTCCGCGAGCGTGGCATCCAATTGTTCGGGATCCACATTCACGTCGCCGTGATGCACACATTGCTCAGAGTCCACACGGTGGGCTAGGGCGTAGTAGTAGTCCAGTCGTGATGCCGACGCGAGCGAGAAGTAGCAGTTTGGAGTCGGATCGACGGCGTCGCGGATCTCAAGCACTCGGCTTCGCGGCGACATCATCATCATGTTGGTCAGCCCCGCGCCGTGATTAGAAACAAGATATTTGGCGGCGGCGGCAACTTGAACCTGGACTCGCCAATCGTGTTTTTCGGCGGTAAAAACGGTAAACCCGTGTCGCTTTAGCACGGGCAAAATCGCTTCTTCGTTGGCGACACGCCGCCGTGTTGCCATGCTGCGACTGATGAAAACACGGTCGCCAAATTCGCTCACGACCGAGCTGTCATCCTCCGCAGATGTCGCGGCCAAGTACTCGGCAAATCGCTGGTGCATCCGCTGAATGATCGGTTGGCTGTGGTTGCCTGAAACGGCAACATGCGACGGCAAAATCAAATTGTGGCACAACACCCGCTCGAACCGCTTCAAAAATCGAACTTCGCCAAGTCCGAACGGTTTTAAACTTTGCTGCATGTAAGTGTGCTTGCGATATTTGTAAGGCAACAGCAGCGTCATCGCCGACAAATCATGCGACTGCGACGCCATCTCCAATCGAGACAGTGCATCACACATCCAGTGATAATAGCCGCAGCTCCAGTTGTCAGTGATCCAGATCGTGGGGGACTGGATCACCGAAC
>CAXBHV010000142.1:0-9700 GCA_963974855.1 uncultured Rhodopirellula sp.
TCACAGCTAAGAATTAGGGTTGGTCCGTAGCGGAAGTCGTCAAGACTTTCGTTTTCTGGGATGACCGAAACTCTCGCGCGAATTCCGCTACCCCAGAAATCGAATCGACGTCCCGCCATTTTTACCGCCTTGTTCCGGCGAGTTTCGGGCCCCCATAGTTTCGAGCCTCTAAAATGGCTGACCGAAGACTCCGCACCGCAATCGGCAACTTGCGTGCGGTATGCTGTGCATGATTCGTATTGCGGACTTGCCGCTCAAGCATGACGTGTGAGTGCGACGCCCCCCTTATTTTGTGGAACGACAGAGAGACAGTATGCGAAAGAAAATCAATGAATCGGTAGGTTTCTTGCGCTCTACGGCAATTGGGGGGATCTTTTTCTTGTTGCCCTTGGCGGTGATCGGCGGCCTTTTAGGCCAAGTCTACGGGGTCGTTTCCGCAGTCGCAGTGCCGCTACAGCAATGGATTCCAGGGAATCAGCCGTTTGGGATCGCGATCCTTTTTTCCGCGGCAGTGGCGATTTTGATCATGATGTGTTTTGCCGCGGGCGTGATCGCAAGGCGAGCGATTGGCAAAAAGTTTTCATCCACCATCGAGAAGCAATTGATCACTGTATTTCCAAAGTACGCGATCTACAAAGACTTGTTGGCGGGGAATCTGAAACACGACAGCGACGGGCCATCGTTGTCACCGGTGCTTGTGTCCTGTCCCGAAGGATACCGCGTGGCAATGGAAGCGGACCGCTTGCCGGGCGGTTTGGTGGTGGTCTACTTCCCCGGGGCCCCCGACACCTGGATTGGTTCGGTCGTCTTGGTTCCCGAGTCACGCGTGTTCGCGACCGACTTGGACTTCAACGAAACGCTCGGCGTGTTCGAGCGACTCGGTCGCGATTCGAGTCAATTCCTGGCACCGGTCGAAAGTTTGGTCAACCCTGCCGCTGCGTCCACCGAGCACAGCTGAGATCCCGTAGCGAAAGTCGCCAAGACTTTCGGCCATCCCCGCTTCGGCCTATGGCGAGATCAAATCAATCAAATGATAGGGTGCATTGACTTGCGTTTCGCTAATCGGAACGGGATTTAGTTTCGCGGGTAATTGCCCCGCCTTGAGGATCTGGACGATAAAGTCGGTTTCGGCGCGAGTGAAATTTCCCGTGATTCGCGCTTCGCCGCGAATCGGCTGCAAAATGATTGGGGCTGTCAGTAGCTGATCATCCAGAACAATGCCAAGTTGCGTTTGCGTGTTACCGGCGGGGGCGGTGGCGGTCGTCAAAGCCAACATCTTGTCGCTGCCAGCATTGTTAAAGTTGATTGCAACGGCGGGAGTCCCGTTTTGGTCAAACGTGGCGGCGGCGAACGCCAAGTCCTCACCACCGACGGCGTGCTCGCTTTCAACCACCGCCAGCACATCGATCGATTGGATGTTTTGATTGTTCATCCAGCGAGCAATTTTTACCTCGCTGTCATTCCCAAGCACATTGCCGGGCAGCTGGAAGACTTCGCCAGACTGAGAATCACGTACGGTGGGCGATTTCAGTTGTGTTTTTAGCGGTGTCACATCGCCGCCGTTTTTTGCCACCGTGTCTCTGCCCACGGTAACCCACCTTGCCACCACTCTTCCGTTCTCGTCAAGCACATCACGACTGACTGAAGATGCGTTGGAGGATGGTTGCACAAGTTTCAGAAGATTGGCATGTTTGGTTTGATTGGCAATCGGCAGGAACCGCAGCACACCTGCGGAGCTGAGCAGACGTTTCGCGTTCGCCAGTTCGACTGGATCCCGAGTCGGCAAGATGACTTCCACTTGGTCCCGATTTAAAGCGTTGACCGCAAGTCCAGCAGCAAACGAATGGCGAAGACGCTGTCGCAGCGGTTCGACCATCTCATCGCTTGTGAGCGGAGCGGATTGTGAATCCGAACGCTGGATCGAGTAAACCATTCGGGTACCCGGCACCGAGGCCTGAACCCACCAAACAAACGCCACACCCACGGCCAACACCACCAACAAAACCATCCCCACCGCGACTAAGATGAAAGGAAGCCGCTTGTCAGCGGACCGTTGTTCATCTGGAGGCCCCGCAGGAACATTGCCTTGATTGCTCATAAGTGTATCCTAGCCAAGTAAGTATTTGGATCGTCCACAGGCACTTGCGCGTGACCATCGACAAACGTTGTTCGAATTGCATTCATTAACGGGCATTCAATAAGATTGATTTCTCTGTTCTGATTTTAATTGACGGTCCCAGACTCACCTCGTGTCGTCAAATTAGGGAGCGTCGGAACATGAAGTGACGGGATGACTCGTAGCGGAAGTCGTCAAGACTTAGGTGAATCGCTGAACAGGCCGAAACCCACGCACGAGTTACGCTACGTCAATCATTGTTCCGGCGGCCCTAAGATCAATCTAGGACAGACGAATGGAAGGACAGACGAATCCCAGGATATAAATCACACAACAAATGCGTCTGTCCTTTATTTGGCTGTCCGCTTACGCCAACAGATCGTGAGCCCCATTTGCCTCTTCCACGTCCGTCTGGCGCTTACCTAGGCCTTGGAAGCGGTGCGTGAAACGCGAATGATTGATTCCTAGTCGATGCAGAATCGTGGCTTGTAAGCCATCGTCATCACGCGTCTCCTTTCGTTAGTTTGATGCGTGTCGTGCCGGTCAGCATTTGCCGCGGTAGGTCTTCTTTTGGCCGTGCAAAAGCGGCGTCTTGCATCGAAAAATTGTTAATTTGCTTCACGAATCTCCTGACGGTGGTCGGCCAACGGGGGGGGCTGTCTGCCGGCAGTGGTGTTTGCCGCTGCAAAAAATCTTGACAGGACTTCCTCTGGACGATTTCGCTCTGGTTCGCTCCACTCTTGGCATGACGCTTATATCGATTGATAACCTGACTATTGGCTTTCGCGGCCCTTCACTGCTTGACTCGGTTTCGGCCAAGATCGAGATGGGGCAACGTATTGGACTTTTGGGACGTAACGGTGCTGGGAAAACCACGCTGATGCGGATTCTGACCGGCGACGTCGTGCCCGACAGCGGCTCGGTCACGCTCCGTTCGGGGGCTCGCGTGGCGAGGCTGTCCCAAGAGGTGCCACGCGATTGGAAAGGAACCATCAAGTCGATCGTGCTGGGCGAAAACGAAGCTCATGATGACGACGACTACGAAGAAGCCTGGAAGATCGAGCATGCAGCGGATTCCACGCTGTCTCGCATGCAGTTGGATCCCGATGCCGATTTCCAGACTCTGTCCAGTGGACTGAAGCGTCGTGTGCTGCTGGCACGCGCCATCTCGCGGAGTCCCGACGTGTTGCTGCTGGACGAGCCGACGAACCATTTGGATATCGCCTCGATTCTGTGGCTCGAGAATTTTCTGAGCCGCTGGGAAAAGACGCTGATCTTCGTCACGCACGATCGCTCGTTCCTGCAAAATCTAGCCACCCGGATTTGGGAAATTGATCGCGGACGGCTGTTCGATTGGTCCTGCGACTACCAAACTTTTCTGCAGCGAAAAGAACAGGCTCTGGCGGCGGAAGAAAAACAAAACGCACTGTTCGATAAAAAATTGGCTGAAGAGGAAGTCTGGATTCGCCAAGGCATCAAGGCGCGTCGAACACGAAACGAAGGCCGTGTGCGTGCCCTGAAGGCCATGCGAGAAAATCGAAGCGAGCGACGCAGCAGTGAAGGCAAGGCGAAGCTGAATCTGCAAGAGGCTCAGCGCAGTGGAGTGCTGGTGGCACAGCTGAAGGATGTTTCGTTTTCGTATGAAAACAATCCCATCTTGAACGATTTTTCGACGACGATCATGCGTGGCGACAAGCTTGGGATCATCGGTCGCAACGGAGCTGGCAAAACGACGCTGCTAAAACTGCTACTCGGTCAACTCGATCCGCAAGAGGGCAACGTGCGATTGGGTACCAATCTGAAGATTGCCTACTTCGATCAATTACGGGATACGCTTGACCCCGAGAAGACGGTGCAAGAGTGTGTTGGTGACGGCGGGAATCAGATTCAGGTCGGCGACAAGACCAAGCATATCGTTGGTTACTTGCAGGATTTTCTGTTCACTCCCGAACGTGCTCGTACCCAGATCAAGTTTCTGTCGGGCGGTGAGCGCAATCGTGCCTTGTTAGCTCGATTAATGACCCAGCCTGCCAACGTCATCGTCTTGGACGAACCGACGAATGACCTAGATTCGGAAACTCTCGAGATGCTCGAAGAGCAACTCGTCGATTTCGCTGGAACCGTATTGATGGTCAGCCACGATCGAACGTTTTTGAACAACGTTGTGACTAGCACGATTGTGTTCGAAGACGATGGAGTGAACGAGTACGTTGGCGGTTATGACGACTGGCAGGCGGCTGTGGAGCGTCGAAATGAGAGCGAGAAGCGGCTTGCCGATTCGGCGAAGAACGAAAGTGCGAAGGAACCGGTCGCCGCAAAGCCAGCGAAGTCCGCGTCTAAAAAGTTGTCGTTTAAGGATAAGCACGAGCTTGAAAAGTTGCCCGCGCGGATGACAAAACTCGAAGTCGAGATTGCGAAACTTCACGATCGTATGGCGGATCCGACGTTCTACCAAAAAGGTGGATCCGAGATCGCAAAGGTCAGCGGCGAATTGGCTGATCTGGAACAGCAGCTTGCGAAAGCGTTTGAGCGTTGGGAAGAACTAGAAGGCTAGAGATTTGTCAGTATTGAATTTTAGGGTAGTGGACGAGGCAACGAGTCCCATGAAGCTGACCCGTGGCAGGACTCGTTGCCTCGTCCACTACAACCAACCCAAACTTTCATCCCAGACAAACCACTCGATGTTCAGGTAAACGAACTCACCCTCTCCCTCGCGTTCCAACAACCTGAAGCATTTCGCTTTTTTCGAGACGGGCAAGAGTGCACGTCCTACATCCATTGTACAAATGCATTCAGGCGGTACGTTCGCAACATCGCAGTCACCGTTTTGGTGACCTTTGCTTTTTGAAGCGTTCGTCATGCGATAATTGCGAATCGATCGTCACTCGAATTGGGATTTGTTTGGGTGACAGATGGTGCCGACAGTGCAGACGCACCGTTTGCGTCAATTCTTTTGCCGAAAGCTCGACTCCTGGGATCAGTTTGACGCGAGCACAGACGATCATCCCCATGATCGCGTTGGCTTCGCCGTAGACCGCTGCCGTGTGCACCTGCGGAATCGTTTCGATCACCGCTTCGACTTCGGCCGGGTAAACTTTCTCGCCGCCCACGTTGATGATCTCGCCACCTCGCCCGAGCACTTTGAAGTACTCGCCATCGACTTGGACCGCATCGCCGGTGATGAACCAACCGTCGTCGCTAAACGGGGATGCCGCGTTCAAATAACCGAGCATCGTGGAGTGCGATTTGATTTGCAAGACATTGTCCACCACGCGTGTTTGGACACCGTCGCCGCCGAGTTGCATCCATAATGACGACGAGTCTTTGGACTTGGATCTCAAAATACCGACTTCCGAGAGTCCATAAGTTTGCTTGAATTTGACGTGCGGAAGTTTTTTATTCAGTGCGGCCAGGATGTTCGCCGACATGGGTTCGGTGCCGTATGTGATCATTTGCAGCAAGCGCAGGTCGTAGTCCTCCCATGCACCGCTCATCAACAGCAGTTTTAGAAATGTGGGCGACGTGGGTAACAGCTGTACTGCGAATTCTTCGATCGCGGCAAGCACCGATTCGGCTGACCGGTCAGATGGCACGACGATGCATCCACTAGTGGCCAGCGTGTGCAGGATCGTGTTGAGGCCACCAATGTGATCAAAAAGCAAGAAGGCGAGCGTCCGCAGTGCTCTCCGCGGCAGTCGGAATTTGTCGAGCAGTCGAGTGAAATCGTGGACCGCGGCCTTGGGGACGCCAGTGGACCCGGAGGAAAACAGCACGAGTCCCGGGTGAGCGGCGGCCCTTAGTTTCGCATACAGTTCATGCTTTGCGGGCGCGGCGTTTTCAGTGTTGCTGATCGAGATGGTTTCGTCGCCAGCTATTTCGATCGCAACCTCACACTGGGCGATACCTTCGTAGGTTCGTTGATTCTTTCGCATCGATCCTGACATTGGGACGATGATTGCACCCCGTTGGGTCAGAGCGAGCAGGGCCGCGACGCTTTGAGGTGAAAGGTCGGCAAGCAGTGTGGTAACGGTGCCTGCGTGAATATCTCGCTCATCGAGTCGGGCGTTCCACTGCTGGATTGCATCGAGCAGCCAGCGATACGAGAACGATCGCCCTTGCCAGATGATCGCGTCGTGTTGCGCAGCGTCGCGAAATCGGTCTTGTAGAAAACGTGTCGGCATCAGATCGGTGGCGGGCTAGACACCGCCCAAGTAGACGACTTGTCCGGTAACAAAATTGCTTTCCGGACGGATGAAAAAATCGATGACGTTGTAGACATCGTCCGCCGTCCCGAGTCGCTTGATCGCTTGGCGGTCAATCAGTTGGTCCAGTTTTTTCGTGGGGATACCACGGATCAAATCGGTTGCGATTGGCGACGGGCCCACGGCGTTGACCGTGATTCCAGAGCTGGCAAATTCGCGAGAGAGAATTTCAGTCAGACTGACCACCGCTGCTTTGGACGCCGCATAGGCTGACTCGCCTTCGAGTTTTAGCGGCGTCGCAATGCTTGCCATATTGATGATACGGCCGGTGCGACTGGCAAGCATCAGTTTCGCGGCTTCTTGGCAAAACAGGAAGGTGCCGATCACGTTGGTTTCAAAAACCGATCGCACGGTTGCAATTGGCGTCAGCAGGCTGTGGTTCATCGACGCGATCCCCGCGTTGTTGATCAAAATATCCAGTCGGCCATGCCGCCGTTTGATCTCGTGGAAAAGTTGGCGTACCGCCGTTTCGTCGGACACATCCAAGCAGTGGTGAGAGTAGCGTTCGAGCGATTCGGGCGTCAGTCCGTCGGGAGTAGCGGCGCTACGACTGCAGCCGATCACCATATCGCCAGCGGACAGGAATCGCTCGGCGAGATGACGTCCTATGCCTCGGCTGGTCCCGGTGATCAGGAGGATGCGTTCGTTCCGCTCGGGCACTGCGTTACTCATCGGTCGATGTTTCAACGACTTTGGTCGCAAACGTTACCAGCGTGGCGATGTTTTTGAACGGGCTGCGTGTTTCGGACATCGCTTTCTCGTCGGACAAGCGAATTGGACGCCCGAAAGTTTCGGAGAGTGAGGTTTCCAAATTCACCAGCAGCGTAACCATCTCGATTGAATCGAGCGAGCTTCGCGAACCCACCAGCGGCGTGCTGGCATCGAATTCCAATTGCTGTTCCGCAGGACGTTCGTCGTTGAGGTCCTGAAAGACAGCGGCAAAGATCTCGGTAATTTTCTCGCTGGAATTCATGACTCGGAGGATCGGCTGCAAAACGGGATGACACCCTTCGGCAAAGGGACGAACGCTAGGTAGTAAGCAGGTAGGCAGGAATCGTTGGGGTGAAGTCCCGTTAGCCGTTTGGGCGTTAGCCCTGGTTCAGCGCCGGAACCGTGGCTAGCGGGCTGTTGATTTAATCGAAATGCAAATCGCAGTGGTGAGCCGTGGGCCGTAAGGCACCGGGTAATGCGTGGAACCCGGCCGCTCACGCGCGAGCGGCTCACTAAATCAACAAGCCGCTAGCGCCAAAACGGCCAATTTACTAAAAGACTCCTGTCTAACTGCTTAGTAAGCTGCGTGTTAAGAACACATAGCGCACCTCAGTCTAGTTGCATCGGCCCCCGCGTGAAATTGGGGGCGAGAAAGTGGGATAGGCTTCTAGCCTGTCTTCAAGAGCACGGCAGGCAAGTGCGTTTTCTCGATTTGACGTGGGCAGCGGCGTGTTAAGTTAAACGAAATGCACATAACAATCGTAAGCCGTGGGCCGTGAGGCACCGGGTAATTCGCGGGACCCGGCCGTTCTCGAGAGCGTCAGGCCTAAAAAAACAAAACGAATGCTGATTGATAGGCTCTTCCTAAGCCGGACACACTCTCTCGCATTGCGGCTTACTGAAGCTACGAGCCAAGCTGGCCCCGTGTAACTGACTCCTGCTTCCCTGGTCGACACGAATCCTATCCTATTAAGGAAAGAAGTAGCGGATCCAGTTTCGTACGCCTTGCCCTGGTACATAAGCCACTGGTTGGCCCCACAATCCTTGGCCGACCTGGACGAGGTTTCTTTCCTGGCCAAGGGTGAACAGCGAGCCGATCGGAGCCGCTGTGCCGGGGCTGATCGGAGTGCCGTAAGCCGCGGGCGGAGCCACACCGACCATCGGGGCGGGAGCGAAAGTGGGAGCGGGAGCATAGGTTGGCGGCAGCGTTGCCGGAACGGCACAGGGGTCTGAGGCGTAGTAGCTAACAGGCATATACGGTGATGCGCAAGCGGCCGTGTAGCTGCTTGGGGCCGTGATGCACGGAGAATTGCCCATCGTGGCAAACTCGGATTGCAATTCAGGCTGGGCAAGCGGCGTCAGGTCACTGCTGCTGTTGGGCGAGTAGGGAAGCGAGTTTTGGCCGCTGAGGCCCGGTGCAAGTGGAGGCGGTGCAGGCGAAAATGCGTTCGAGTTCGAGGGCAACGTGGTCCGCGGTGCGCCTTGATTACCGCCGCCTTGGTTAAACGGAGATGCCGCAACCGGGGGTGACGATGGCATCGATGGCGGCAGCGAGGGTGCCGCAGGCTGTGTGTTGGGTGGAGGCGTGAACGAGCTGGGCGGAGGCGTAAAGCCACTCGGTGGAGCGTTGTTGACGGGGGAAGTGGAAGGGACCGCAAAGCCATTGGGCGGCAACCCCATGCCTGCACCGCCCGGTGCAGCGTCTGGGGGCAGTTGCGGTGCCGTCACCGATTGTTGCATCATCGCTTGGCGAACTTGCGAGCGTTGGTAATCGGTGTTGGTGGTCGCGTTGTGTGAAACTCGCGACGTTTGGAAAGCGTTTCCGCTCGTTTGGTACGCTGTTTCACGAAACGAAGTGCTAGGTTCGCTGGACCGGTAGCGATCGACCGCACTGGCCGAGCCAATCGGGCGAAGTCGAGTTTGGGGCGTGTCGATGGATGCTGCAGCTTGGCTTTGGCGTGAATAGTCTTGCCCTTCGACACTCGCTGGTTGAGTGGCGGTAATCGCCAAAGGAACTAGCATCAATAATATGTGTCGAATCATCCGTGTACCTTGTCCAGAGTTAGCATCATCGTTGACGCTTGATTGTTATTCTTTTTCACCAATTCAATGCAATACTGATGCCGTTATGAGAAATTTGCTGAAATACGGCAAAAATGACTCATCAGGCCTGCGGACGCCCCTCGTTTTTACAATCGGACTGTAGGACTTTCAAAATCAATGTGGGATAGGCTTCCAGCCTGTTATCCCCCGTCTGGTTGCTTCTCGTTCACGTCTAGCAATGCAATGACGTAGCGAAAGCCGCCAAGACCGTCGGCGGTTTGCCTCACCAATCGAGCCCCGTAGCGAAACGCTGTGAAGCATTTCTGAGTCGTGTTCTGCCAGGTCATCACAACCCGAATGCGTAAGCGAGGGACCGTCGCTGGTTCAAGAGTCCCTCGCTTACGCATTCGGGTTATGAAAAATGCTTCACAACGTTGCCCGTAGCGTATCTTGCTGCCTCAAGAGTGAAGCTTACGAGGCTGCAAGAACTCACTCTGCTGTCGGGGGCTAGCGCTGGACCGCTAAAACTTTGATATTGACGTCGGATATTAGGGGTGAGTTTTTCTTC
>CAXBHV010000143.1:0-9595 GCA_963974855.1 uncultured Rhodopirellula sp.
CCGACTTGGTCGGCTAGTTCACGGGTGGGAACAATAATGATCGCTTGAGGATCACGGCATTCTTCGAGGGGATCGAGTTGCTCGAGAATGGGGATCGCAAACGCGGCGGTTTTACCCGTTCCGGTTCGTGCTTGACCGATCACGTCTTCGCCTTCCAGCGCAAGCGGGATCAATTTGGCCTGGATGGGACTTGGTGTCTCAAATCCAACGTGCTTCAGCGCACGTCGCATCACAGGCGATAAATCGAGATCGTCAAATCCAGGGATCTCGGCGGTTTCCGACTTTTGTACCACGTAATTCATGGCATGAGTGTATCGCGTGTCTCCGTTTTGCACTACGCGGCTGTTATGCGAGTTTTTTACTATTTGACAAAGCTTCGGTGGTCGGTTCATGCCGCCGCAGCCTGCGAGCGAGCTGAAATCGCCGAATGATTTCGTCGACCAAGACACTCAACAACAACGCAACTCCGATAATCACCATTTCCCATTCTTGGGGAATGTCGAGCACAATGATCGCTTTATACAGGCATCGCATCACGGCGGCACCCGCGATCACGCCAAGAATCGCTCCCCGTCCCCCCCGCAGCGAACAACCGCCCAGCACGGCTGCGGCAATGGCATAAAGTTCATAAAAGGAACCACTTGAACCCGGTTGGATCGAATTCCACTCGAGCATGAACAAGATGCCGGCCAGTCCTGCCAGCACGGCACAAACAACGTACGCCAATACGACTAGCCGGTCGGTCGCGATGCCGCTGTAGAAAGCGGCTTGCTTGTTTTCGCCGGTGGCAATTAAATGTCGTCCCCAAATCGTACGGTTCAGGAATACCCATGCCACCAACGCGACGATTGCCAGCAGGACGCCCGTAACCGGAAAGTCGATCCAAACAATGTCGGCTAAGGATTCTTGTTCGCCCGCGACTTTACCAATGATGGGGACGGGAATTTGAAAAGCTTTGCCGGTGACGGTTGTTTTAAAATCCGACAACGCGCTCAGCAGCCCGACTTGGTCATCGCCCGTCCAAACGCGTGCCATGCCGCGATAAATTAACAAACCGCAAAGCGTGACGACAAAGGGCTGCAGGTTCGCTCGCGTGATCAGCAGTCCGTGAATCAAACCGAGAAACGCCGCGAACAACAGCACGATACCGCACGCCAATAGCGGCGGCGTGTATTGGATTTTGTCGATCATGATCGCGAGGCCTGGCTTGATCGATCGCAGCGAATCGTGCGTTTCGATCCACACTTGGCCGTCCATCTCGACGCTGCGATAGACATTGATGGTCGATTCGCCACTGTAGCTTTCGTAGACTAGGCGATCGCCATCTCGCAATTTTGGCGGCGGATCTGCGAAGCGAAGGGTGGGTTTATCAAAAACATCGGTGGGATCGTTTTGGACGGTTGCAATTGTGCTCGAAAAATCGATCCGCTCGTGCCGAATATTAATGACCTGAACCAGCATTACGCCGCACAGTGCGATCATCGAACCTATCGAAAGATCGATACCGCCAGTGATGATCACCATGGCGACGCCGATCGAGATCAATCCATACAGACTGGTGTCGCGAATCAATGTTTTCAAATTAGCCGGTGCCACGAAGACGCCGTTGATCCAGGTCGTGATCACAATGATCGCGACCAGTAACGCAAAAATACCAATGTTCTTTAAGTGCACGTTTTTCGTCTCAATCTCTAACTGAATTTATTAATCTGAACGCTTGATTGCCGTTTTAAGGACCGTTCATTCATTAAGTGTCCGATTTATCCGTAGCGGAAGTCGTCAAGACTTTCGTTTTTGGGTGCGGTCGAAACTCACGAACGAGTTCCGCTACGACAATTGTTCGTCCAACGGTTTTAAATTACTGCGGTTCCGCTGCACCCGGCTGTTAACCAGCAACGCTCGGCGTTTCGGAACCAATGCCCACCGCCAAACGCATGATCGCCTCCTCAGACATCTCGGACCGCGTTAATGATCCGGTGATTTTGCCTTCGTGCATGACCATGACGCGATCCGCGAGCGCCAGCAATTCTTCCATCTCACTACTGACAAACAGAATACCCATGCCTTGTTTCGCCAAGGATTCGAGCAGTCGATAGATTTCTTCCTTCGCCCCCACGTCGACTCCCCGCGTCGGCTCGTCGAGCATCAGTACTTTCGGATGTTCGATCAACCATTTTCCAAGTGCGATCTTCTGTTGATTGCCTCCGGACAAATTAGCGATAACGGTCTCTTGCGATGCCGTTTTGACTTGGAGTTGATCGATCAGTTCAGCGGTGACTTTTTGTTGCCAACGCTGGTTTATCCAAGGCGACGCCTCGCAGTCAGAAATGCCCACAATTGTCGCGTTTTCTCGGACGGACGATTCGATCAGCAGTCCGGTTCGTTTGCGGTCTTCGGGCACCAGTGCCAAACCCGCCATTATCGCCGCTCGAGCATTTCCGGTGGCAATCGATTTGCCACAGACTTTGATTCTGCCGTAAGGCGGCGGCATGACACCAAAGATCGATTCCAGCAATTCGCTGCGTCCCGAACCCATCAGCCCCCCTACCCCTAAAATCTCACCTGCACGCAACGAAAAAGAAACGGGGGCAGCATCGGGAAATTGGGTTCGCAGTTCGCTTACCTCCAAGACCACTTCGCCTTGGTCAATCGTGGTGCGGTGGAATCGTTTGTCGATATCACGGCCCACCATCCGTGACACCATCGCGTCATGATTGATTTGGTCTTTTTCGTTAGCCGCTTGTTTGTACAACGCTCCGGCATTGCGTCCGTCGCGGAGTACTTCGACTCGATCTGCCAACCGTGTGACTTCGGCCATCCGATGCGAAATGTAAATTACGCTGACGTTGGCATCGCGAAGCGAATCGACTACCTCGAATAACCGCAACGCTTCTCGTGTGCTTAGACTGCTTGTTGGTTCGTCCATGATCACCACCGAAGCGTCTGTCGAAATCGCCTTGGCAACCTCGACCAATTGACGTGAGGCGGTCGAAAGTTCCGCAACCGACGTTCGGGGCGAAATGCTCAATCCCACTCGAAGAAGTGCGGTCTCGGCCAACGCCAACATCTTTTTTCGGTCCACGAATCCAAATCGATTCGGTTCGCGGCCAAGGAAGATGTTTTCCGCGACCGACAAATTCTCGTGCAAATTCAATTCTTGGTGGATCAGCGACACGCCTGATGCGATTGCTGCTGCGGTGGAGGCGAAGTAGACCGGTTTGCCATCGAATAAAATCTGCCCGCTGTCGGGGGCTAGAATCCCCGCCAAAATCTTCATCAACGTACTCTTGCCGGCACCGTTTTCACCAATCACCGCCAAGGTTTCTGCGGGCATCACATGCAACGATACATCATCGAGTGCCAACACGCCCGGAAACCGTTTCGAGACTCCGGTCACTGCTAATCGAGGTGTGGCTGAACCCTTTGTGGAAGTTGTAGCAGTTGAGTTGGGCATGGCGATTAATGTGAGGCGAGGATCAGAGGACCTAGTTTAACGATCCCGACGGACCAATGTTGAAGCAATTCGATGCTGATTTTTCGCGAACGGACAACTGATTTTTCCCCGCACGATCCTTACAGCAGGAACGATAGACTCTGAGAGAGTGCGATCACGCTGGGATCAAAAACAAAGGGTAAGGTCGTCGTCATAGCGACGACGATGACAAGACAACGCTCGGAATTTCCATCGGGAGAATGTAACGGATGTTGTCATCAAATTTCACGTCACCTCAACAACGCTCACGAGATTTGGCGGTCTCGCTCGATCAGGCCGGGGATGCGTCGGCGGTGCAGGGACGCGGTGCCAGTGGATCTGCTTTTGATCGAACCGCTGCAGCGGCGAATCTCGATTTGCATCCTCAAAACGAATCTGAATTTGACAATACCGTCAACGCGATCGTGCAAATGATGAGCGAAACGGCTAATGATCTCCGTGTTCCTTTGACCTCCGTGCGTGAATCGCTGCGGTCGATTGCCGAGGACAATCAGGGATCAATGAGTGCTCAGCAATTGCAAACACTTCGTATGGCCAGCAATCAATGCGACTGCATGGATCAAATTGTTGGCGAAATGATGCAGTTGCAACGTTTACGTGCGGGATTACCGCGAGTCCGGCGTCGTTGGGTTTCCGTTATCGAGATTCGTAATGCGGTCGATCAAACGCTGCGACCCTGGTTACAGCGGGGACAAGCGGATGTGCTTTGGGACGGCGCCGATGATTCCAAAGTGTTCGTGTTTGCGGATCCCGACATGCTTCGTCGCTTGCTCGTCAATTTAGTCGCCAGCGCTATTCGAACGGCATCCGAAGGCGAGGATATTCTGATTCGGTTGCAAATGGCTCCCAATGGCAGCTCAATCACGTGGTCGGTGGTGGATCGCGGCCAAGGTATTTCCCAGCGACAAATGAAACAGCTCGAGTCGGGGCACAAAACTTCCGCCACCAGTGAAGGGTTTGGACTAACTATCAGCCGTCAATTGGCGGCACTGCATTTCTCGACACTTCGGCTTCGTTCGCGTTTGCGTTTGGGAACGGAATTGAGTTTCCAAACCCCGGTTTCTGGATCAAAGTCGGTCGCGGAATCGTGGGTCCGCTGGCGTCAGCGTTGTGCAAACGATCGGCAACCGTTCCACCAGCGGTCGGCAACGGCTGAGCCATCAAGTCGAATTCAGCGTCACGTGCGATTGGACCCTCCGATGTTATCGGTCGAGCTTGGGCACGATAGCGTCGTACCAAGAATCGAGGATTCCGCTGCGGTGGGTACGGTGTCGATGGGGGCCGCAATGTCGCGTGAGAACGCCAATGAGTTTGACAGCCTGCTGCAACGCGACGCGTGGTTGTATGACCTGATTTATCGTGTCGACACTCGGCGTTGGATCTGGGTGCTGGATGCCGATATCGAACAGGCGAATCGTCGCTTTTTCGCCATCACTGAATCAGCACGCCGACAATTGGGCAGCGTACGATTGGACTGGGGGCAACCCAGTCTATTAGATCTTCGCCAACGAAACGCCGCAGCCAAACTGAGTGACATGTTTGTTCGCGAGGCGTTGGCGGCATCGTCACCGCACACGATCACCGACACAAACCAAGTGCGGCTTGGGACGGCGCCAATCGAAATGTCGCTCGTCGCGACCGAACGGCTTGACGAGGAACTGCGACGACTAAGTCAGCGGTTTCAGCGTCAAACCTCAACAATTGCTGGGCAAGCCGAGGCGATACGGCCTCAGCACGGATCTGAGTAGTCGCTGGCTGAGACGCGAGACGGATTACGGCGGCAAGATCTTGTTGTCGGTCTGCGTGCCCTCAGTATTTCGCAGGAACATCGATGGCAAATTGCTCGGATACCGTTGAGTCGCTCCCACACCCGATTCTGGTGGGAAATCGGCTCCGCGTACCGCCGAACCCAAAGGCGTTGTCAACGTGTCGTCGATCGTCTTTAGGTAGGCTTGCAGCTTCCAAGCGGGAATGACCGAGACACCAAGCTCTCTTGCCAGTTCCTTGATTTTTCCAATCGCAACCTCTTGCTCTTGATTGACTTCGTCGTCGCTGCCGCTCAGCGCTTTCTCGTCTAGAACAAGGAAGCGGACGCTCGCATCGAGTGTGCCTTGGACCACGCCAGTGGACGAGACTTCCGCAACCACGGTAGCCCCCGCAGCGGTGATCATCCCCTTGATCGCTTCGTTGTCAGGTCGATCATCGTTGTCGATATCGATATCGCCCGCCAATGCGATCTTGACCTTTCGTCCAGGCGCCCAGAACGGCGAGTAGATAAAATCGCCAGGAATCAGCGGGTGCTCAATGTCAGGACGGGCAACCACGCGGGCTTCGGCCAAGTGTTCAGCCAAAATTCGCGTGACCTGAATCGTCGCTTTGACCTTGGCATCTTTCAAACGAGTTTCATCGCCACCAACGACTCCGAATGTCACGCCGGGCCGCAGTGCATCGCCGGAACCGAGATTAATCGTGACGGTTTCACCCCGCACAAAACGGATGTTTCCTTGCACTGTTTCGAATTGATCGCTGCGGAGTTTTACTAACTCCATTTTTTGCGTCGCGATTGTATTTTGCCGCTGATCGAGTTGGCGGTTCAGCTTTGTTTTTTCTTCGTTCGTGACCTGGCGAAATCGATTAAATTCTTGAACGTTTTTCGTCAAACTGTCTCGCGTGTCTTCTTTTTCTTTATTGATCCGTTCGCGGTCTTGGACAAACAGTTGTCGCTCTTGGTCAAGTTTCTTTTGAACGTCGTCGGCACGTTGTTCGGCAACCTGCTGGGCCTTTTGAGCGATCTGAATGTCGCTTTCGGCTTGTGCCTTGATCTGCTCGACTTCCTTCAGCAGCAAGCCATATTGCTCGTTCCGCGAACGAATTGTGTTCATCAGGAATTCGGGCACCTTGGGATAGCTTGGGCTCTCGGCGCCTTCACCCGACAGCAATGCCATGTCACGAACAAATTGTTGTTCGATCAGCTGCATTTCGGGGTCGCCACTGGCACTTTGCTTCAGCAGTTCGAGTTCCGCTTCGCTCATGCTGCCTACGCCCAGCATCGATTTCATTAACCGTGCTTGGTCGTCCTTCAACTTCAGCTCACTTGTTCTTGATTGCAGTTGATCTGCTGCCTTGTCGGCTTTGATCGCTTGCACATTGGCAGATTGCCAAAAGAAGAAGTTGAGCGCAGCCGAGAGGACCAAAAAGATGAGACAGGCAATTAAGCTGCCACGAATGACAGAATCGTCGCGTGCGGCCATGTTTTTCTTGTTGGAGCAAGAGGAGTGAAAAGGATCAATTCGAAGCGGAATGCGTTCGCCGCAGTAGATTGGCGCAGCGTGTCTGCTTGCTAGTAGCATATTTGCGCATTTGCCGCATTCTACCTACGCTGCCGACAATTACCTAGTAAACAGGTAGGTTTCGAGCAGTTTTTCCAATTCTAAGCATGTTAAGGCCGTTGCGTACAAAAAACTCCTGGATTCACGAATCAAAGCGGCGTCAAAACTCGATTCGGTCAGGTCGGCGAGTGGCCCGCTCTGCCAGACAGGAAAAGCAAAGGGTTGCCAAAAGAGGGGCGAGGCAAAGCGAATTTGGCCGGAACCTTTGCCATTTGTCATGGTTAGTATATTGTTGACGATCACGATCCATGTCGATTTCTGAATGTCACAGTGGAATTGCCGATTTTCTCTGCAACGTTTTCCCCGCAACTTTCAGTCATCAACGAATCGTGAACGTCTGCTGTCGATGAAAAAGGCGGCAACGTGGACGTTTATTGCTCTGGACCACTCGTTTCAAACCCAAGTGAGCCGGCAATACACCCCCGCCAATACGGCTCCTCACCCGTCCCCCTTCCTCTGCTTGAAGATTTTGCAATCCAGATGAATTGCCATTCGCAAACCAACCTCGCTTGTGTCCGTCGTCCTCACGCTCGTGTCGCTAGCCGACGACGAAAGGGCTTTACGCTACTCGAGCTGTTGCTCGTGTTGTCCATCCTGGTCGTGATTGGCGGTATCGCGATCATGAATCTTGGTGGAGCTCAAGAGGACGCGTACCGCGACTCGACCACCACTCAGCTCAATTCGGTCAAGCAAGCAATCGAGCGTTATCGAATCAAATTGGGTTCGCTGCCCGAGACGATCGAAGCGCTCAAAGATGGCCCCAGTGACGCGGCCAAGAAAGCCAAGTGGACTCGCCCGATCCTGGACGCCATTCCTAATGACGCTTGGGGCAATCCATTGGTTTATTCGCTTAACAGCGGAAAATATGAAATTCGTAGTGCCGGACCGGATGGCCAAGTCAACACGGATGACGACATCACGGCTGAAGGCTCCTAATCGGGAAGCTTGTCTGTGAATCGTCGCACCGCCTTTACCCTGCTCGAATTGCTGCTGTCCATTTCATTGATGGCAGCAATTGCTGCGGTGGTGATTCCAAATTTCACGATGATGCTGGGTGACCAGCGTCTTTCGCGTGCCGCTCAGCAATTGCAAATCGAGATGACTCGATTGCGACTTGATGCAATGCGTCAAGGTCGCGTGATGGTGATGGATGCTGCGTTGGATGCCAATGTGCTGAAGACCCGGCCCTACTTCTCGATGAGCGACGCGGTGGAGACCACCGATACGGCGGGCCAACAATCAAGTTTGATGATGGGCGCCGACCAAGCATCGGTGGTGGCAATGCCGCTGCCTACCGATGCCGATACCGAAATGACAGTCGAACTTCCCGAGGCGGTCGTGATCGAATCGGTCCAAGTCGTTTCGTCGGCTCGTTCGTTAACCATCGCTCAACAAAGTGGTGATGTGGTCGCGGGAGCGTCGCCAAGCGGCACAGCACAGTCAATTTTGTTTTACCCCGATGGAACCACCAGCACTGCCGCCGTAGTCGTGTTCCTGCCCGAAGTGGGGCGAATTTCAGTCAGACTTCGCGGTATCACAGGCGATGTGACCATCGGCGAGATGACGGCCGCGGAGATTTCACCATGATTCGCTCTGCATTGCATCCTTTTAAAACACGCAGTCAAGCGGCGGCAAAACGCAGCGGCTTTTCGCTGCTGGAAATTCTGCTCTCGATCGCGATCCTCGGCGGCTCGTTGGCGGTGCTCAGCCAACTTGCCTTGACCGGAACCGATGCGGCGCGGGAAGCACGCGAGTTGTCGGTGGCGCGTATTTTGTGTCAGACGAAGTTGTCCGAGATTTTGTTGCAAAACATCTCGCCGCAAAGTTTGCCGATGTCGCCAGTGGAATCAGCCGACTCGGGTTCGATGATTCCCTTTCAATACTCGGTCGAAGTTCAACCGGCCTCGCTTGATGGATTGTTGGCAGTTCGTGTCACGGTCGAAGCGACCGATCCCGATGGTGGCCCTGTGATTGCGATGTATGCATTAACCCGCTTGATGATTGACCCCACGTTGGGACTCGAAGAAGCCGAAGCTGCCGAAAAAGCAGCTAAGGAAGCCGAAGCCGCCGCGTCAGCCGAGGCCGCCGAATGATCCCAGCACATCCCCATGGCCGAATGTCGTTGATCGCTCCACGGTCAATGCGAAGAGTGTCGTTGATCGCTCCGCGATCAAAACGTAAGATCGCGGAGCGATCAATGACAATGCGTGGTTTCACGCTGTTGGAGGTGATTTTAACGCTATCGCTGTCCGTCGTGTTGATGATGTTGATCGGCGGTGCGATCCAGTTTTATGCCGACACCATGAACACGCGTGACATGGACGTCCGCCAAGTCCAATTGGCGACTGCGGTGCTGCAAATGATCGAAGATGATCTGCGTTCGGCCGCGCATCCGATTCCCATCGACACGTCGGCTCTCGAAACACTGCTTGCCTCGTCGGCGATTCAGGCTGTAGGTGGTGGTGGAGCGGGCGGCGAAGAAAGCTCCGGTGAGGATCTTTCGGCAGCGGGATTGGCAGATGAAAGCGACATGGCAACGGACGATTCGGCGATGGACACAATGACCGACGTGGGTGTCGACTTGCAGATCGGCACCTCGGTACTGGAAACGCCTGGATTGATCGGCAATCAGTATCAGATTCAGATCGACCTAAGCCGCTTGCCCCGTCTCGAGGAATACTCGGTATTGATGGACGGCTCGGCAGCCACGCTT
>CAXBHV010000144.1:0-9551 GCA_963974855.1 uncultured Rhodopirellula sp.
CAAATTAGGAGTCTCGGGCATCCTCAATTTTGCCCCAACCACGTTGAAGCTGCCGCCGCGTATTGCGGTCGTCAATGTTGATCTCGCCAGTGAGCTACAACGGTTGGCGTTTGCAGTACAAAGTGGCAAATGATTTCGACGTTTGCATTCTTGAATCGCTGCCGCATCGTTTGCAGTTGCCTAATTGTTATGCAGGGAAGCTTATAGCAGGCAGTCGGAACGTTAAGTGACGGGATGATTTGTAGCGGAAGTCGTCAAGACTTTCGTGAATCGCTGAACAGGTCGAAACTCTTGACGAGTTCCGCTACGTCCGAAATTGTTCTGACGGTGCTAAGCAGGATGGCATCAGGACAAATTGCCCCAACGGTCCCTGTTTGCCACAGGCTTCTTTTCTTCGCCGTGCTGTGCCGCGCATTTCGAACCGGATTTCCGCATTAGGAATTCCATATCGAGGCCAATCCGTGAACTATGTTTCAGCGAGCGAGGACTGAAGTGCCGCTCCATTGGTGTCCATTGCGCGGGAACTGAATCCTCGCAATCATTATTACTGCCACGACCGGAACGAGAGACGTGCGAACCGAGTTGTCCGCCGAAACCAAGCAGACCTTTTCAGTCGTTGCCTTATTGGCAACGGTGTTTGTTGTGGCAATCCATTATCAATCAGCTGCCCCACCCTCTCCGTCGCTGGGTGATGCATCGGTTAACGAATTGCTACAAGAGTTTTTGATCGGCGGAGTTGCACGGTTCGCAGTTCCGATGTTCGCGTTTGCTGCCGGTTTCTTTTACTTCCACAGCGACGACGGATCGATTCGTACTTACGTTCGCAAACTTCGCCAGCGTGCTCGCAGCGTGTTAATTCCTTATTTGGCCATCGGATTCGTGGCGACTCTGTTTTGGGTTTTAGTTCGAATAGCCGAGGGCAAAGCCACCGATTCATCGCCATTGGATCTCATGGTCACTTGGCTACTACGTCCGCCGGCGGAACAGTTGTGGTTTTTGCGGGACTTGATGGTGCTGGTTATCGCCGCGCCCATCGTGCGACAGATCACTCGCTTGCCTTATGCGATTGGGCTTGTCGTTACCGGATTGCTCTGGATCAGTCCGTTCCAGCCGTTTCCAGTTCTGCATGGATGGTATCTGTTGAATACCGAGACGCTGTTTTTTTTCTGTGTCGGATGTGTAGCGAACCAACACACCGAACTCCTCGAACGACTCGGTCGATTCAGCACGTTGACTGCGGTTGGTTTTGTCATTGTCTGGTTCGACTTGATTATCGCCCGGATCATGCTGCGGCCTGATTTTGATTGTTGGTATACCGCTGACTACACCGTGGACAGTTTGTTGATTCACAAGGCCTCGATTTTCGCTGGATGTCTATCCATTTGGATGGTGTCTTGGAAAGTTCGCCACCCCTCGATGATTCGATTGTCGGGTGCTGCATTTTTTGTTTACCTGATCCACGAATTTCCACTGCGTGCGGCAACGGAGCGAGTGCTGGAACCGATGCTGGACAAGGGAGCTTGGTTTTGGGTGCTGTTCCCGGCGGTGACGCTTGGTTGTTTTACGGCCGCGATGCTGCTGAATCGATACGCACCTTGGGCAATCGCACTTATTACGGGCGGACGAACACCCGATTCGGTTGCCAAACTTGCTGGCGTTGACTCGCCTCGCCCCGTTTATCTGTCGCATTCCCGCGGTCCCGCAGCAACGACCCACTAAGGCAAAACCAAATCATGATGCTTCTTATTGTCTTATTTGCGCTCGCGGCGATCGTTTGGATGCTTCCGCTGATCCAAACGGCTCGGACGTTTCAGTTGGCGACGTTGGTGTTGGTGACAGGAACTGTGCTGGGGCCGGCATTCTTTTCGATTGACGGTCCTATTCAACTGAGCTTGGATCGAATGCTGTGGGGGGCGATGTTTGCGTTCGTCGCGATCCGTTGGAGAATGGGTGAGCTGAAATTGCCGCAACTCAACCGTGTCGATGCCGTTGTCGCCGCAATCACGGTCTGGTTGCTTGTCAGTGTGATGATTGGAGGCGCCGATCCACCCAAGGAGGCTCCGCCGATCGCGAAATGGTTGTTCTTTATCGCGATGCCGGTTGGCATGTACGTGATTGCCCGAATTAGCGAGGTAACGGAGTCCGACTTGCAATGGGGCTACCGCGTTTTGCTAGGCCTTGGGTTGTACCTTGCCGTGATGGCAATTTTTGAAGTTTCGGGGATGCATGCACTCGTGTTTCCACGGTACATCGTCGACCCCAAAGACTGGGAGTTTTTTGGCCGCGGGCGTGGTCCGCTGCTCAATCCGTCCGGCAACGGCATCGTGATGTGCACCGCATTGGTGATCGCCGTTTTAGGTGTCATTCGATCGACGTACCGCATGCGTGCAGTCTATCTAGTTCTTTCGGCACTGCTGCTGGTTGGCGTATACTGTACGTTGACGCGAAGTGCTTGGATGGGAGCGATCGCTACGGTTGGGACCGTCGCGTTGATCTACTCACCCCGTTGGGTTCGTGTCCTCGGGCTTGCTACCGCAGTGTTCGTCGGCGGTGCCGGTGTACTCGGGCTGAAGGACCAATTGTTGCATTTGAAACGCGACAAAAATCTGACGTCCGCGGACGCAGAGAAGTCGGTTCAACTGAGACCACTGTTGGCGGTGGTCGCTTGGGAGATGTTCAAGGACCATCCGATCACCGGGCATGGATTCGGCCACTACTTTGCCCACTCGAGTAAGTACCACAGCATCCGCAGTTACGACATGCCATTGGAGAATGCGCGTCCGTATGCTCAGCACAATGTGTTCCTAGCGATCCTCGTCGACTCGGGGTTGATCGGTTTGTCCATGTTGATCGTGATGCTCGTCACAATCTCAGGCATGGCGTGGAATCTTGCCCGCAACCAAGGACATTCTGTCGCAATACGTTGCGGCGGACTCATATGGCTAGGCACTTTCGCCGCCTACTTTTGTAACGGAATGTTCCAAGACGTGACGATCATCCCGATGGTCAATATGTACTTGTTCTTTGTCGCTGGGATTGCCGTTTCGCTTTACGAACGAGGCGTGGAAACACGTCGGGTGGAACAACCAAGACATGTGGGAAGCTTCTCCCCCGTTTCGTTGGCGCAGTAGAAACCCGCTCGAGCGTGTACGATGCTCACTACGGAGGACGATCTCTCATCCGGGATGAGTCGTCATCGCGAGTCATTCTCTTGGTCACATCTGTGGCAAAGGTTGGGGGGCTCGCACCGTCTGCTACCCGCCTGTACACGCCCACCGTCAACATTATGGAATCGAACCTTCGTCAACGCGTCCGCGTTACCCTCGATCAACTGCGCCTCGAACTGTTAGAACAGCGGACCGACAATGGCCATTGGGTCGGCGAACTGTCGGCTTCCGCGTTGAGCACCGCAACGGCCGTCAGCGCGTTGTCGGCCGCACTGATTCACGCTACGGGATCGATTGCGAATGCGGATTCGATCGGGGATCAGATTGTCAGCGGAATCCAGTACCTCTGCCAGCAACAGAATTCCGACGGTGGTTTCGGCGACACCGACCGCAGCCATTCCAATATCGCGACCAGCTATCTTGTGCTCGCGGCATCCTCGTTGGCTGAACAAAGCATGGGGGCGGGGCTGGACCCGAATCAGCTGGCGTCGCTGAAAGTTTATATTGAACGCGAGGGACAAATCGAGGGACTGCGGCGACGCTACGGCAAAGACAAAACGTTTGTCGTTCCGATTTTGGCAAACATGGCGATTGCGGGCCTTGTCTCGTGGGACGATGTGCCTCGATTACCGTTCGAGGCGGCGGTATTTCCGCAATCGATGTACCGTGTGCTGCAGATGCCAGTGGTTAGTTATGCCATTCCTGCACTCGTGGCGATTGGCCAAGCTCGGCACTTTCATGGTTCCAAAACTTGGTTGCCCCTTCGCTTGATTCGATCCGCTTCGGTCAATCGATCGATGCAGGTGCTGCGGCGGATGCAGCCCGATAGCGGCGGCTATCTCGAAGCAACACCGCTGACGTCCTTTGTGCTGATGAGCTTGGCGGCAACGGGGCGTGCCGATTGTGAAGTCAGTCGCGATGCGATCCGTTTTTTGATGGATTCGATGAGCTCCGATGGCAGCTGGCCGATTGATACCAATTTGGCGACCTGGATCACTTCGCTGTCGATTTCGGCCTTGGCGGGTGATCCCGATGATGATGGATCTTGGATCACTCAATCGCTTGTTGATTGGCACCTCGGTTGTCAACATCGCCAGCGTCATCCTTTTACGGGTGCTCAGCCGGGTGGTTGGGGATGGACTGATTTGTCAGGTGCCGTTCCGGATGGCGATGATACACCCGGTGCCGTACTCGCGTTGAAACAGATGCAACGTCATTCGTCGTCCACGCAAGTCGATGCGATGGACGAGGCGATTTCCGACGCTCAGCAGTGGTTAATCGATTTGCAAAATCGAGACGGCGGTTGGCCGACATTTTGTCGAGGATGGGGCAAGCTGCCGTTCGACCGCAGTAGCACCGATTTGACGGCTCATGCGTTACGGGCGTTTGGTGAACATGGATTGAATTCACACGCCAAATCGAAAGCGGAACGCTTTTTGAATTGCAGCCAGCAGCCCGATGGCAGTTGGCTGCCGCTGTGGTTTGGCAACCAAGACCATCCCGACGAAGAGAATCCGGTTTACGGAACATCGCGGGTGTTGTTGGCGGGGGCGGCAGGCTTTTTGAGCGATGAAGCGATCCGCCGGGGGGCCGAGTACCTCTGCAATGCCCAGAATTCCGACGGCGGCTGGGGTGGCGGTTCGTCCATTTTACCCTGGATGAATCGCGAGTCGGTCTGTGCCGACGGTGCTCAGGCGAATACCGAATTAGTCAGTAGTGTGGAAGAAACGGCGGTCGCGATCGAAGCTCTGGCGTCCATTTTTGGTAAAAATGGACGTCTTATCACGAATGATCAAGGAAAAATGCCAAAGGATTTCGCTGACTTAGCCGAATCCGGCGCCAGTAGTGGGAAGAATGACCCGAAACAAGTTATAATCCGTGGCGTTGAATTCCTACTGCAAAGTGTCCACGATGGACGTCATCGTGTGCCTTGGCCGATTGGATTTTATTTTGCCAAACTTTGGTATCACGAAAAACTCTACCCGCTTGTGTTCACGGTCGCTGCGTTGTCAAGCTACCTGCGATCCGAGTCGGATTGAGGTGGCAAAACATCCCATCGGCTCCATCCCTTGATGATCCCACCTAAGGAATCTGGTTTGTCGACCGTAACCACTTCAAATAATACGTCCAATTCGGCTGACGCTCCTGTCGGATCGACGGTGCGACCCGCGCGTCGCAAAACGAGCCATTTAAAAGACGTTCCAGCGACGCTCGAACTTCGCGAAAGTTTGCGATCTCGCTGTGCCGAGGTCGCCAAGCGAATCGACCGATCGGTTCCCTTGACCAAGGACCAAATGGAACAAATCGCTCGGCGTTTTCTCGAAGAAGCCGATCTGCCCGAAGGCTACTTGGGGTGGATGATGGTGATGATCAGCAGCGAATTTTGGAAAGACCAATTGGCGTCCGTTCCGCCCGAGCGACGATTGTTCTTGCTGCCGCACTGCTTGAAACATGCCGAAGGATGTCCCGCCGAGTACGATCAATTCGGTATGAACTGCAAAGAATGTGGGGCATGCAGCATCGCTGATTTTCGCTCGATCGCCGAAGAGATGGGCTATCGCGTGTTGGTCGCCGAAGGATCCCCCGTGGTGCTGAAGATCATCATCGGTGGCTATGTCGATGCCGTCGTTGGTGTCGCCTGCTTGAACGTGCTTGAAAAAGCAATCGATAAAGTTCTGCTCGCCGGTATTCCGTGTATGGCCGTGCCGCTGTTGAGCAGCGATTGCCGAAACACCAAAGTGGACGAATCATGGGTCGAGCAGATGATTCGCACGCCCTACGCACCGGCCACTCAACAGACGAAGAGTTACGTCCACTTGATGCGTGCGGCAAGTGAGTTGTTCGAACCGGACTCGATGAACGAATTGGCACCGCGTGTTCGGGACCAATCACCGCTTGGCGTCAGTGCGGTGACCACGGAATCGATTGCCAACCTTGATACGATTGCTGCAACCGAGCATATTGCCTACGACTTTTTGGCGCGTGGTGGTAAACATTCGCGGCCGTTCATTACGCTCGCCGCGTACGATGCGATGACCGGGGGTGATTGCACGGGCGACAAGGGCAGCGAGCTAGTAACGGAATTGCCGGTTACCGTGCGACGAGCGGCGATGAGCATCGAAACGTTCCACAAAGCAAGCTTGGTTCACGACGATATCGAAGATGACGATGCGTTCCGTTATGGACAGCCCGCGGTCCATCATCGTTTTGGATTGCCCACGGCGATCAATGTAGGCGACTATCTGATCGGATTGGGATATCGATTGCTCAGTCGGCGTGATTCCAACGATTTGATTTCGTCCGAAGCACGCGTGGATGTGCTAGACGCATTGGCAACCGCCCATACTCGGTTAGCCGAGGGACAAGGTGCAGAGCTGCTTTGGCGAGATTCCAAGAGTCGACAACTGTCACCTCTGGACGCCTTGAAAGTCTATGCACTGAAAACGTCGCCTGCGTTTGAGGCGGCTCTGTTCAGTGGCATTCGCTTGGCCGGCGATGCGGAAGCGTATTGCAAACCGATCCGTGATTTTTCACGTAACCTTGGGGTCGCGTTCCAAATTTTGAACGACATTGGCGACTGGACCGGTGACGA
This sequence comes from uncultured Rhodopirellula sp., assembly GCA_963974855.1. Lineage (GTDB taxonomy): Bacteria > Planctomycetota > Planctomycetia > Pirellulales > Pirellulaceae > Novipirellula. The sequence goes on from CAXBHV010000144.1 coordinate 6,760, forward strand.
CGACAACAAAATGTCCGCGGGGGGCGACTTGTTTGGCGGTCGTCCGACGATTCTGTGGGCACTTGCTTTGGAAACTCTAAAGGGTGACGAACGAGCGTTGTTGATCAATCTGGTTGACAACCCGTCGCAGTACAGCGACAGCGAACGGATGGCCATTGCAACGAGGCTTTATCATTCCGCCGGTGTCTTTGAGACCGCGATGAAATTGGTTGATAAACATCAAGCCAGAGCCGAAATGGTAGCCGACGAACTCGAACCCGAGTCGCTTCGTCGGTTGCTATACTTCTTAGTCGATACCGTTTTGGAGCGACCCGAGATTCCCACGCCTAACGTCATTTCGTTAAGCTCCATTCCAGTCAACTCGTTGCCAGTTGTCTGATACGGTTCGAGAACCGATTCGATTTCACACCACGCATTCATGAAGGATTCGATGTCGCCTAAAAAACTCAGCATCGAAATCGAGCATCTTGTCGGTCAATTTTACTCGTTGACCGAAGAAGCAGATTCTGAATCGGGTCTCGAGCGGGCCACCAGGCTTCGCTCCGAATTGGCCGTGTTCGAATCGGTCGAAAGCGTCCCGCCGCCGTTCGATCAGCTGTTGGATCACCACAAACACATGACGGTCACTGTGGAGGCGTTTCATGGCCAAAAGGTTGATGTGGTGGTGCATCGGACGAAACGACTCGACAATTGGTACTCGCGTGAAATCACGTTGGTGACCCAACAAGACAAAAAGATTGTTCAATACGGAATCGTCCGTTTGAATGTGGATCAGCTGAGCGAACCGGTATGGAGTCGGATCGAGAGTGAAACCACACCGCTAGGCCGGGTTTTGATCGATCATAACGTACTACGTCAGGTCCAATTGTGCGGATTATGGCGAGTAAACGCGGGTCCCTCGCTTGCTTCTATCATGCAAGTTGAAAATGGTGAGACGCTTTTTGGACGGACTGCACTAATCTATTGCGATGGCGATCCTGCGATCGAGCTGCTCGAGATCGTTGCGCCCGTGCCGTCTGCCTGATCCCGCTCTCTCGCTTTCCCGAGGATTATTGAAATGCCGTTGCGTCTTGTCTCAAAACGTCCCTCGTTTTCTTTTTTGTGCATCGCGACCGTCTCCGTCATGATGCACGCCACTAGTCTTTCGCCATCCAGTCATGGCCAAGATCAAAACTCGCTCTCGGCGTCCTCACTTCGCGCTGCGGGCTTGAAAGCACTGCAGGAAGGCAATCGCGAACTTGCCATCGAATCCGCTGACGCGATCGTTCGTCAGCACAACAATGATGCACGTGCTGTTCGATTGGCCGCGGACATCTATCTACGAAGCGGTAAAGTCGAGTGGTCGGTTCGATTGTTTAACCGCTACGCCAAGGCGGTTCCCGAGCAAATGCCCGAACTTTGGCAGCGCGGTATCGCCCTCTACTTCACCGGCGATTACGACGAAGCCGCCAAGCAATTCGAGGTGCATCGCAAGGTCAATCCGAACGATGTCGAAAACGCCGCTTGGCATTTTTTATGCGTGGCAAAGTCGAAGTCGTTCGAGCATGCGCAAAAAGTGATTTTGCCCGCTCCGAGTGATTCACGGATCCCCATGGAAGAAATCTTGCAAATGTTGTCCAGCGGGAATACCCAAGCGGTCAACGATCGAGTGAACGAAACCAAAGTTGGCACACCCCAACGCGCCGATGCAGCGTTCTATGGTGATTTCTACCTCGGACTGTATGCCGATGCCGCAGGCGACATTGCCAAGGCGAGCAAGTTGATGGATCGTGCAGCCAAAGATGCACCTCATCACTACATGGGCGATATCGCCCGAGTCTATGCAGCCCATTTGAAAAGTGATGATGCGAAAGACGGCGGCAAGTAGTCGCTGATCGCTAGTCAAAATAGTTAACGAAAGACTCGTGATGTCCGAAGCGGATTCACCCCGCGGTTCTCGCGTTAAAATCGCCATATTGCTGTGCGTTTTGGCGTTTCCTGTTTTGCTCTGCTCGGGAACGGTAGCGTGGTGGTTCGGGCGGCAAACAATCGCCGCCGGGGAACTCGCAAAGAAACGTGCCGAACTCGTTGCTCGTGGCTTGCCGATCGATGACCAATCGATCATGGAATTCCGCTCTCAGCGGATGAGTCACGAGTTTTCAGGTCGTTGGATGCAGTTGTTGGATCAATTCGAATCCCCAGCGTTTCTCGAGTCCTGCGAGGGCGTTCCGATTGTTGGGCTCACTGATGATGATCCGCCCGTCGCGTTGGATTCACCGAACCAATATCAAGACGATATCGAGCGTTTTTTGAATCAATGGTCCGATCTTCGCGCCGAGTTGCACGAGATCGCCGAGGGCAGCGGGGCAATTTGGACTGAGATCGAATTCGAATCCTATGATACCTTGTTGCCTCGTGTGCAAAACACTCGATCGGCGGCGAGGTTGCTTTCGCTTGAATTCAAAAACGCGATCCGACGTGATGATCGAGATCAGGCGTTTCATAGTATCTTGGCAACGATTGGTGTCTCGCGTTCTCTTGAGTCCGAACCGATTTTAATTGCGTCGTTGGTTCATATCTCGATCAGTGCCATCGCACTTGAGAATTTGAAGCAAGCGATTGAACTCGATATTCTCAGCGACCAACAACTCATTGAAATCCTCGACCAGCTCAAATCGTTCGATGACTTCGGCACGAAATATCGACTTGCCATCGCAGGTGAGCGAGCAATGTCCCAACCAGCCTTTGATAATCCCGCTCAAATAATGGATGAAGATACCGAAAGCAACGTGGGTAGTCGTCCCATCGATGCG
>CAXBHV010000145.1:0-9530 GCA_963974855.1 uncultured Rhodopirellula sp.
AAACCGGTCTACGTATTCGAAACTGGGGGGACCACAGGGGTACCTAAGAGCCGAATGGTGATTGAGGATCACTGGAAAGATTACGAGTTGTTCAGCAACACGTTGCCCGAAAAATACTTTCCCAAGGGAGCCAACTGGTTGATGCTGGGGCCGAGCGGGCCTCGTCGATTGCGTTTGGCGGTCGAGCATCTGGCACAGCATCGCGATGGTATTTGTTTCTGTATCGACCTGGATCCACGCTGGGTCGTCAAGTTGATCAAGAAGGGGTGGATGGAACACCTCGAAGAATACAAGAAGCACTGCATGGATCAAGCGATCACGATTTTGACCGCAGGTCATGACGTGAAGTGCATGTTTGGAACGCCTAAGCTGATCGAGTCGCTTGGCGAAGCACTTGAAGCACGAGGTACAAGTTTCCAAGAAATCGGTATCACCGGCATCTTTTCGGGAGGCACCGAATTCACGCCACAGTGGACCCGTTTCTGTGTCGAAGAGTTGCTTGGCGGTCCACCGGAGGAAAGCGGCGTCTACATGACACCCACCTATGGCAATACCTTGATGGGATTGGCATGCAGCAAACCGATCACCGCGGCCGATGGATACAAAATCTCGTATTACGCCCCGCAGCCTCGAGCTGCGACCGAAGTCGTTAGCTTTGATGACTACAACCAAGTGGTTGGCATGGGCGAAACCGGCCGCGTCAAACTTTATACGTTGACCGATGAGTTCTTTGTGCCTGGGTTCATGGAACGTGACGAAGGAGAACGCGAAGCTCCATTCGACTTGTACCCATGGGACGGAGTCAGCGGCGTTCGTCCGTTCCACGAACTAGCTGGCGCCACAACGGTAGGCGTTTACTAAACCGCAATCGGCGGATTGCGCTGCGGGAGTGGCATTTCCCCAAGGTCTGCGAACCTTGGAGGATAATTCGTTTAATCACAACGACCCAAGAACCATCGAAACAAAAAGAAGCTCAAGTTCATGATCACGCTTAGTCCACTGCGTTGGGGAAAACCCTACGAGTCACTCGATTTCAAAGACGTTGTCCACTTCGATACCGGGGCGCCGATCGCTCGCGTCGGCACGGTCGGGGGGGGAATCGTTGGTCGCGATATGCGAAAGGCTCATTTGGCTCGCGAAGCCCTGCTGCAATTCTCGACCGATGATTTGATCGAGCGTTGCAAAAAGGCTGCGGAGCTGTTTGAGACGAGTGATTTGAGTGTCGGCGACTCTACGCAAAGTGTCGATGATTTTGTGCATCAGCAATCGGCAAGCACGGGATTGCCCGAGCACATGTGCCGATCAAACATGTCCAAGAACAGCTTCGTGCTTGCCCACATGGGTGAGATTCTCGATTGCTTGACTCGTGGACTTGATCTTTCCATTCTCTCACGCGGTTACGGCGAAGAGGGACGGGGAGTGATTGTCAGCTATCAGGTGCAAACTCCTGTTCTTGGCGCCGTGTTGCCCAATAATTCGCCAGGCGTTCACACGTTGTGGTTGCCTGCGGTGCCGCTGCAAATCGGTTTGGCACTGAAACCAGGGTCGCAGGAACCATGGACGCCTTATCGTATGGTATCGGCATTTATTGCAGCCGGAATTCCGGCCGAAGCCTTTTCGCTGTATCCCGGCGATCACGACGTCGGTGGCGCAATCATGACAAAGACGTCACGAAGCATGATTTTTGGGAGCGCACAAACGCTCGCTCAACATGCTGGCAACCCGCGAGTGCAAGCGCATGGACCAGGCTTCTCGAAGATCTTGCTTGGCGACGATGTCGTCGACAACTGGGAAGACTATTTGGATTTGATGGTCGAGAGTGTGCTGATCAATTCGGGGCGTAGCTGTATCAATTGCTCGGGCATTTGGGCGAGCCGCCACACACGCGAGATTGGCGAAGCGATTGCCAAGCGAATCGGCCCCGTCGATGTGCTGCCACCGGCTGACGACAAGGCACAGTTGGCGGCATTCACCGTGCCGGCGATGGCGACCGGCACCTACGCGATGGTGCAACAAGACCTCGCAGAATCAGGCGTGACCGACTTGACCGCCGAGTACGGTGAAAAGCTGATCGAACGAGATCATTGTGCTTACCTTCGTCCGATGGTCGTTCTTGCCGATTCACCGGACCGCCAAGTCGCAGCCAAAGAGTACATGTTCCCCTTTGTTTCGGTGGTCCAGTGCCCGCAAGCAGAGATGCTCAATCGCATCGGCCCCACCTTGATCGGCACGGTCATCACGCGTGATGGCAACTTGATCAAAGCCGCCGGTAATAGCACCGATATCGATCGTTTGAACATTGGCCCAATCCCTACGAATCGCTTGAATTGGTTGCAACCGCACGAAGGGAATCTCATCGACTTTCTCTTCCGGTCGCGGGCATACCAAGTCGCTGAGTAGTTTCAGGCGAGTTTTCCGCCAAAGGGAATTACTACGATTTTGTGTCAGGCTGAGCTATAGTCGAGAGATAAGGATCTCTCATTTTGGCAAGCGAAACTGACACAACCGGCACAGCCCCTTCAATCGCGAGTGCGCCTCCCGTGCACTCGACGATGGCGGCTTTCTGCGCGCCGCCGCCGATCGAAACCGATCCACCAGTCCAGGGGGATGATTCGTTACAACCCGTAACGTCCGCCCCCGAATCGAAAAAACGTTTTGCTCATGATCCCCGTGTAATCCCAGGGTTGATCAGCACCATCTTGCATACGCTGCTGTTGATCATTTTCGCTCTGCTGACGCTGCCAGTGGCTGTTCGAGAAACGTTCTCGATTCGTGCTCGGCGTGGCGACGCGGCACCGGTGGTACGGCTGGAAGCGTTGCCGAAGCAAGACGACAGCAAAACGACCGAAGCGTCGCTCGCAGAGCGTCCTACTTCGGTCGCGATCGCATTTGCGGAACCAAGCCAAATCGCATCGCCGCTGAGCCGCATGACGAGCTCAACCCCGCTGCCTCAGGATACCGTGATGCAGTTGAGTGTCCCTCATGCACGTGACACCAGTGCTTGGTTAAGCCGCGTGCCTAGCGGTGGCGGTTTGTCTGGACGGACCCCCGAAGGTCGCAAACAGTTAGGCGAACGTTTTGGGGCGACCGCCGACAGTGAACAAGCCGTTGAAAATGCACTTCAGTGGCTCGCCAATCATCAGCGTTCCAATGGTTCTTGGTCCTTCAATCTCGAACTTGATCCCTGCAACGGACGATGCAGCCATAGCAAAGATTCACCGGATACCGCGACGCCTTCGACCGGCGCGACCGGGTTAGCATTGCTTGCGTTTCTCGGCGCTGGGTACACTCACCAGTCTGGGAAATACGAGAAAGTGGTTCGTGATGGACTGTACTATTTGCGTTCTGCTGCTGCCGAAGCCGAAGCGGGAGTGGATTGGCAACAAGGCAGCATGTACGGTCACGGCATAGCGCTAATGGCGGTTGCCGAAGCGCTTTACATGTCACGAAATCCTTCCAATGAGCAGGGGGATGCGGATTTGCGGGAACTGGTGTCTCTCGCAATGACCTTTACAACCTATGCTCAGCATCGGGATGGTTCATGGGGCTACCTCCCCGGAACTCCGGGTGACACAACGCAAACAGGGTGGCAAGTCTTGTCGCTCGTGGCGACACGGCGTAACAAGATTCCGCTGCATTATCACACGCTACCCAAGGCTCGTGATTTTATCTTGTCGACGTCACCGGATGCTCACTACGCCTTTGCGTATAAAGCGGGCGACAAACCGGATGCAACCAACACCGCGATTGGTTTGACATTGCTGATGTACTTAGGAAAAACGCCGTATGAAGTGCCGATGGACAAGGCGCTTTCCGCGATGGCAAAACGAGGCCCACGTTTGACCAATGTCTACCACGATTATTATGGAACATTGGCGTTACATCATTCACGCCATTCTGGCTGGGATCGCTGGAACACGCGTGTTCGAGATCACTTGGTCCGCACTCAAGCAACCAGTGGACATGAAGCGGGGAGCTGGCATTTTTCCGACGAATACGGTGATACCGGCGGCCGCTTGTACACCACGGCGATGGCGGCAATGATTTTAGAAGTTTACTATCGCTATCTGCCATTGTATGACGAGATCGAAGCATTTCCGCTTTAACAGAGACGGGGTGGTTCTCTTTAAAAATGCGAGCTGCCAACGGCCAGTCCGCTGTCAGAAAGTTCGCCCACAAACCGTTTCGCCGGACACCTACCGATCAAACGGCCATCCGCGTTCCACGTTTCGGGGACGGAGTAAACGGTTTTTCCCCAGCTTGCTCGACTTTTGACACTGTTTTTTTCGGTGAGGGTGTGCTTCGATTCCCCTTGCTCACCAGCCATCGCTTATACTCGTTAAGAGGAGTTTGGCTGATGACTTAGCACCAGCCCTCATACTCCCATCTCAACTCATTTGGATTGGGACGAACTAAGTAATGGCGATTTTCAAAAACATTCGTGCAAGTGCCTCCGAAGGGGTCCCTGTCGTTTTTCTAACGTCAACGAAATACATCGATCGCGAATTGATTCAACAGACTCAGCAAGAGTTAATTACCTTTATTCAGTCCACCAAACCGACTCGTTTGGTGATCAACTTTAAGGACGTTGAAGCAATCTCATCCGAGTTTATTACCACCATGCTGCGGTGCAGCGACTATGTGCAAAGCGAAAGCGGCGAGTTGCGGCTTTGCAATATGAGCCCGATGGTGCGTATGGCTTTTCAGGTTACTAATCTGGACGGAACCCTGCTGCATATCATGGACTCGACGCCCAAAGCAATCTTGTCGTTTAAGAATAAAAAGTAATCAAGTTTGCAGTGCAGCGGAGACTCCGCTCTACCACCCACTTGATGTTCACCCTTCCCCGAAGGACCGCTCATGGCTGACCAGCAACGTATCCTTGTCGTCGACGATAGCGCGACTCAGCTTATACAGATTCGTATGCTTTTAGAGACTTCTGGCTATGAGGTCAGTGTCGCGACGGACGGTGTGCAAGCGTTAGCGAAGGTCAAAGAACGCTTGCCCGACTTGGTCGTCACCGATTTGCAAATGCCCAACATGGATGGATTGGAACTCGTCCGTGAAATCACGTTGCAGCAATTGCCGGTTCCGGTGATCCTAACCACGGCTGCGGGCAGCGAGCTAATTGCGGCACAGGCACTGCATGCGGGGGCCGCCAGCTACGTTCCCAAAAGTGCGCTTGCGACCATCCTTTTGCCCACCGTGCGGCGTACGCTGGAATTGCAAAAGGCGGCTCAAACCAACCAACTTCTTGCCAGTTGTCTGGATCGGACCGAGATGGTTTGGACGCTCGTCAATGACCAATCGCTTGTGCCCGATTTGATCGGCCGTGTGGAGTCGATTCTAAACGAACTCGCCGATTATGATCCTGGCCAGCACATGCAAATTGCGATGGCGATGGATGAAGCGATTGTGAACGCGATGATTCACGGCAATCTCGAAATCGATTCGGAACTCAGGCGGATGGAGGACGGTCAGCCTTATCTCGACAAAATTAGTGAACGAATGAACGAATCGCCTTATGGGGATCGCCGCGTCTATTTTAGTTTGGTGGCCGATCGCAAAGGGGCGGTGTTTACGATTCGCGATGAAGGCCCAGGATTTTGCTTGGATGACGTTCCCGATCCGACCGATCCGAGTAATCTCGACAAAGAAGGGGGGCGTGGCTTGTTGTTGATCAACACCTTTATGGATGAGGTCAGACACAACGAAAAAGGAAACGAGATTACGATGATAAAACGCTGCGTCTGCGATCATGAAGAATCGCCTGTTGCCGAGGAGTCATCAGTGTGAAAGATACCCCATCGCGATTTATCTTGATGGTGGAAGACAGTCTCGACGACATCGAAGCGGTCCGTCGCTGGTTAGCAAAGAGTGAATCGAGCTACGAATTGCGAGTGGAGGAGACACTTGGTACTGCCGTCGACGCCGTCGGCGAGCGTATCCCTGATCTGATCTTACTGGATTTGAATTTGCCCGATTCACATGGGCTTGAAAGTTTGAATCAGATTCGCGCGGTGGCCAATGATGTCCCCATCGTCGTGTTCAGCGGGCATGCGGATCGTTCGATGGCAATTCTCGCCGTCCGTAGTGGCGCCGAAGACTATGTGCTGAAGGACGAGGTCGCGAGTCCCGAACATCTCACACGGCCGATCGATTTGGCGATCGAACGATCCCGTCGACGCCTGGCAGAAAAGTCGTTGCTCGGTTTTCAAAATCAACTCGCACTCGCGCACCGAATTCAGCAGATGTTGCTGCCCGACCCCGCTGAATGTTTTGAAGGGGTGCAGTGGTGCGGTCGCTGTGAGCCGGCCGAGCAAGCCGGAGGTGATTTCTATGACATCATGGATTTGCCTGATGGACGCCTTGCCTTTGTGATCGCAGACGTCAGCGGGCATGGCTTGGTCCCTGCGATGGTGATGATGGAAACGCGTGCGATCCTACGCGCGATGGCGATGATGTGCGACGATCCTGGAACGATCCTGACTCATGCCAACAAGATTCTCTGTCGCGATGTGCAGCTGCGTTATTTCGTGACGATGTTTCTCGGTTTCCTTTGTCCCGAACGAAAAATCATTCGTTATGCCAGCGCAGGACATCCTGCCTATCGGATCAGCCCCGTCGAGCCCGCTTGTGTCCTTTCGTCAAAGGAGCCGCCGCTGGGGATCGTCGACACCATGACCTATGTCACCCATCAAGTACCCAGCCATTTTCCCGTGTCTACATTGCTGATGTTTACCGACGGAATTTTAGATTCTGTCTCGCCGGATGCTGAGTATCAATCGTTCGATCATGTCGTCGAGAAAGCGGTTCGTGTTAATCATGGTTCGTTACGAGACGTGATCGACTCGCTGTTTGAAAACATGCATTCGATCGGAGCCGAGCGGGATGATTGCACCGCGTTGCTGCTGCGGGCAAGCACGAGCGACAGTGACCCTGCGGAGTGATCAACTCGATCGGCCACAAAATCCGCAAAATCGTTGCGACCACCAAGTCGTGTCATCTCTGAATGATCATTTGGTGCTCTGTGATTCCGCAAGTCGACCTGATTCGCGATCGCAACCAAGGCTTGAAGCGACTGGACCTATGTCTTGATGTCCAGTGATTCATCCCATTGCTTGCCATGCACGAATGACCGAGTCTTCCAAAACCATTCTAAAGCCCCACCAACGTATTGTTGAACTCGATGCGCTTCGAGCATTGGCGGCCATCAATCTGCTGTTGTTTCATCTTTCGTATGTTTATGCGGTCAAATATGGCTTTGTTTCGCCCTTAGGATGGGAGTGGCCATTTGGGAAATATGGCGTCGAGATGTTCTTTATCCTCAGCGGATTTGTGAACAGCATGTCGCTGATGCGGCGTGGTAAACCAGTCGATTTTGTCGCGGCACGAATGATACGAATCGTGCCGGTGTTTTTAATGGTGATCGTCGCGAACCTTTGGATTACAAGGCAGATGCCTTTGTCGCACGAACCGCTTGGTGCGGAGCAATTTCTAGCCAACTTGACGTTGCTGCCACGCGTGCTCGGCTACGAATGTGTCGACCCCGTGATGTGGACGTTACAGGTCGAGATGATGTTCTACATAACGCTGGTGGTGCTGTTTAAGATCGGCGCGTTGCGGCGTTATTTCATCGGGTGGGGAACCTTGTGCGTCTTGTCGCTCGTTGCTTGTCCGCTGCTGGACGCGTACGCGTCGGAGTATGGAAGTGCACGCTGGTTCTCGGTGTTGTCGAGCTTGCGTTTGTTAATGTTGCTCGATTTTGTGCCGCTGTTTGCGATCGGTTTCTTGCTCTATATGATCAAGACCGGAACGGGCAAGAAATGGCAGAACATGTTGGGGATCCTGATCGCTTGTGGTGTTTTCCACAGCATTGATCACGGCAAGCATAACCCGGTTGCCACGGTGCTAATTGTCGCGTTGGTGACACTGTGTGCCTATGGCAAGATGCCGCTGCTGCGGATTCGGCCGTTGATCTACATCAGCACAATTTCGTACGCGCTATACCTCTGCCACAACAACCTTGGATGCATTCTGATGTATCGACTGAATCATTCGGGGATCCCTTCCAACATCAGTTTCTTGATGGCGGTTGCCTTTTCCTTTTCGCTTGCGATCATTGTCACCAATCGAATCGAACAACCGATTACCAATGGCCTTCGCAAACTTTGGACGCGATACCGTACCAAGAGTGATTCGGAAACGGTTCCCGCAACCGCCAGCTAAGCCGAAGCAAAAGGTGACATTGAGCAGGATGCCTAATCGAACTGTGTGAATCGCAAATCACGATCGGTCCAGCCATATTCGCCGAGCACGCTTTGCCCAGGAATTTCCCAGACCGTTTCGTTGGAAGTGGTCAATTGATCATCCACCCATGGCAACGCTTGTTGCACCGTTGGGTGAGGCATTTCTACAAACGCAATTTGGCCATGGGGACGACGCGTTAGAATTCCAAAGCCTTGTTTACTCGCAGTGGACCCGTACGAATTGATCGTCGAACCTGAAAGATCGTAACGCCAAATTGGAACGCCACGGTAGATGCTCAGCAGCACGCCAGTGGGTGACAACACCAAGTCGGAATCGATCCAAATCGGTTTCCCCTTTCCCAGACTTCGCCGAGATTTTGCTTCGCCTCGGAGTGATGCCGACGACAATTCCCAGATGCGAAGACGCGAAGTAGTGGCAATCGCTAAGGAGTCGCCTCGTGGTGAAAAGCTGACGAAAGCTCGTTTGCCAGGCTCGATCGGGATGGTTCCCAAAGCCGTGCCGTCTTGGGTCTCGTAAAGCTCCACCGATCCTGGACGTGGCACTGCGATATAACGTCGACCGGCGGAGATAGCGGGCTCGCAAGGCGACTGAAAGTGACAGATGCGATGAACGCATTCACCGGAGAACAGATTCCAAACAGCGATTTCCGTATCAATCGCTGCGACGACATGCTCGTCATCAACCCATCTCGCCCAATGCACTTGCTTGGCTTTCGTCATGGCATTTGCTTGGTCGGACGGAATCGTCGGCAGAGCTCGGAAATATTTGAGCGTCAACGTCTCGTCCTCCCATCCTTTGGCAACCGCCAACTGACCTCCCTGACCCATCACACGGTGTCCGTGCAGCACCAAAGTGCGACCGCTCGGTTGGTGATGGTCGAGAATCGTAACCGGCTCACTCGATTGAAACACGGTGGACGCTTTGCCGGTGGCTGGCTCAAAGCAAACGATGCGGTTTGAGGTGGCGGATTGCGTCGAGTTCAAACCGGACGTGATCGATGCCGCCAGAAACGTGTGCTCTGGGGTGGCGATTAGCAACGGAGGCGAGCAGGAATCGTAGGCGTGGATCTGCCCAATCACCTGTTTGGCGAATGTCAAATTGTGAGAATAGGGCTGTGGATCGGGGGGACAGTTCGGCGGCAGTGACGTCTTCGCGACCGGGGTTCTCCCTCGCACGGAGTCGAGAGGGGCTCCCTCGTCCAACAGACTTGTCGCAGCCGGCAAGTCCAACAGCGGTTGCGGGGGAAGTGGCGGCAGGAC
>CAXBHV010000146.1:0-9518 GCA_963974855.1 uncultured Rhodopirellula sp.
GGGTGAGGGCGTCCGAGCAAGTCAGAGGCCTGTTACAAGCTCAGGTGCGCGGCCGGCCCTCACCCGGACGAGGCCTGTGGGGCCCGTCCGACCTCTCCCGAGCTGACGCTCGGGAGAGGTGGCATAAACGTTGTGCAACTGACTAACCACTACAACTCCAGTAATTTACCGGTCTAACGCTTACGCTCCTGTTTGCACGACCGGTTGAGCGTGGCGGTCGCTGCAAAGCACCACCAACAGATTTGAAACCAACGATGCTCGCTGTACCGCATCCAATTCGACAATATCGTCTCGCTTGAGATGCTGCAGTGCCATCTCTACCATTCCTACGGCACCTTCGACGATCTTGGTACGTGCCGCTACGACGGCACCCGCTTGCTGCCGCTGTAACATCGCTGAAGCGATTTCCGGTGCGTAGGCCAAGTGACTGATGCGAGCCTCGATCACGTTCACACCGGCCTTCTCGAGTCGTTCTTGGATGTCTTCGCGAAGTTTGCTGCAGATTTCTTCGGTACTGCCGCGAAGCGATTGTTCATGGTCTTCGCTGTCGTAGGGATAGCGCGTCGCCAAGCTCCGCAAGGCCGCTTCGCTTTGAACCTCGACAAAATTCTCGTAGTCATCAACCTCGAACAACGCCTCGGCAGTATCGGTGACTTTCCAGACCACCACCGCGGAAATTTCAATCGGGTTTCCATCTCGGTCGTTGACCTTTGACGGGCGGCTCGCTGATCGACTCTTCCACTGTACCACCGTGCCGGCAGCGTCCTTCTTTTCAGGCGTCGATGACGATCCCGTTTCAAAGTTACGAATACGCAAGCTCACTTTTCGTTTGGAGAAAAACGGGTTGACCCAGAAAAAGCCCGACTCTTTGACGGTTCCACGATAATCCCCAAACAGCAGCAAGACGCGAGAATCATTCGGCGCGATCGCCATTAATCCAAACAGGGCTATTATCCCCGACGGAATCATCATCACTCCGAGCAACGCAAAGAAGCCATTTTCAGCCGCCGCTGAAGCGATCAAGGTGAAGCCACCAAAGAGGATCAACCCCAGGCAGGCGAATAGCGCAAACCAGCCTGTGTTGGGACGGAGTAGTTTTTCGGGGTGCACGTGGTGAACGTCGATTGAGTGGTTTGGATTCATTGATGTGGACATGGGGAGATTTCCTATACGAGAGGATCGACGTGAAATGGATCAATCAGGATTTGAAGGCGTTGTAGGGCAAGGGCTATGTCGGTGTTTTGGTCACGGACGTAGAAGCGGCAATGGGGAACACGATGTTACATGCGTTTCGTGCCTGAAAATTCAGGATCCCCTTAAAGCCGCACCCTTTTTCTAACGGCTGACGAAGGAATAGGCGGGAAAAGCCGCGTTACGAGGGCGCGCCAATGTCGGTTTCATCGTCGAATTTGCATTCAATGCCCGTCACGAAAGAGACGGTTCAGGTTGCTCGTTCACAGTTGCTGCCGCCGCTGTCGCGGCTTGGAGGTGTTTTTGGGGTCGCCAACTGCGGTTTTCACCCGCAGCTAGATGCTGCCGCAGCTATCGCTGCTCAGCTCGCTCCCTTCTCCCTTCTCCTTCTGCAAAACCCGCAGAACCGTCAAACTCGGCGGCAAGATGTAGCGTTTAGGCAACAAAGTGTGTTGTTTTCTTGCATCATGCCCCCATCTTGCGTGCTAGGTTTCCTTGGACAAAGTGTGTCCGGAATGAATCCAAACACCACGCAGGCCGATGAACTACAACGCAGCACGAAGCGAGCAGAATCGCAACCGGAATTTGCCTTTGCGGCAAGTTCTGATCGTTGCCGTTTTGCTGACCTTCGCCGTTGCCAGCGGTTGCAGCCGATTGCGGTTGCCTGCGATCGATCCCTCCGGTTCCTGCTTGTTCGCTCCCCTACCTACCACCACTGAACTCGCACTGCCTGGATCCGCTGGTGAAAGCTGCCTGTGCTTCAATTGCTTGCGTGGCTTCGGTTCCTGCCTGACCAATCCCTCCTTTGCCTTCCCCACGCCAGCGTTTCCTGAACCAGTCGCCCCACCTGCGTGTGCGACTCCGGAAACCGGAGCGTTAGGGGCTGGCCCTAAGTTCCCGTTGCTGGGTAAGCACTGCAAAGACGACGGTGCATGCGTGCCAAGTGCACCTTGCAATGGTTCCTGCCAAACTGGGCCTGCGGCCATTTTGTTCGGTGACGAAATCACCAATACCAATCCACGCTGCTTGCCCGATCGGGGCGAACGCGGTTGCATTTTGTTGACCCCACAAAAAATTGTTGCTCCCGTCGGCGGCGAAGTTATTTTGTTATCCGGTGTTTGTGGGGCCGATGGTTATTTACAGATGAATCAACCGTTGGAGTGGATGTTAACACCCGAAAGTGTGGGTACGTTTATTCAAGTCGGTGACGACGATCCGGGGCTTTTGCACCGGTTGACGGTAAAGAAACAACGTCCTGAAAAACATGATCCCTCGTACGCTCACGGATTGACCAGCACAAAACGCATGCTGATCACACGTGGCAACTTGGATCGCAGTGACGATGTACAACTGGAAAAAGGCCAAACTTGGATCTCAATCAGCAGCCCGAGCGAAGGCACCAGTCGTGTGACGGTCTTGGCACCCGATAGCGAGTGCTGGGACCAACGCAAAGCCACGGCGACGATTTACTGGATCGACGCACGCTGGCAATTTCCTGGGTCACAAATCGTGCCCGCGGGAACTCCTGTTACCTTGACCACTCGAGTGACACGTGCCGAAGGCAGCTTGCCTGCACGTGGATGGAAAGTGCGTTACGAAGTACAACAACCCGAAACCGCAACGTTTGCGGGTACCAACGGTTCGTCGGTCGCCGAGGCGGTCGTCGATGAAAACGGCAACGCAACGGTAGAACTACTGCCGGTTGCGGGTACCAGCGGCACAGTCACGGTCGATATGCAAGTCATTCGACCGGGTGGCGATTCGGATAATATGCCGACGATGACGCTCGGCCGCGGACAAACCTTTGTCACCTGGAGTTCACCCCAGTTGGCTGTCCGGGCGGGCGCTCCATCGGTGGCCAGTTTTGACGTTCCTTACGAAGTCGTCGCGAACGTCTCGAACCCAGGTGACCAGCCTGTGAATAATGTCCGCGTTTCGGTCGAGTTTCCCCCAGGAACTCGCGCCGTCAGCGCGGATTCATTCGCCCAAGTTCTGCCAGGCGGCGTGCTTTGGGAAATCGGCACGATCCCACCCAAGACGCAGTTGGACTTGTTTATGAACGTGACTTCACAGTCGCCCGTTCAGATGACAATCCAAGCACGTGGCGACGGTGGACTGTTTGACGAAGACACGGTTCGCGTCGATGTGTTCCGGCCTTCGCTTTCGCTCACCACACAAGCCGAAAAAGAACGCTACGAGGCGGGCGAAGAAGTCACGTTTAATATCGATGTAAAAAACACGGGCGATCGTCCAATGACCAACGTCAAACTGAAAGCGTTTGGCGATCCAAATATGCTGCATCCTGAGCGAAACACACGTGAACTCGGAAACGAGTTGACCGACGGACCACTGCAACCAGGCGAGACATGGCCTACAACCATCACATTCATTCCGACCGCGTCGGGACGTCGCTGCGTCAACTTTGAAGCGACTGCCGACGGTGGACAACGTGCTGTCAGCGAAGCATGTGTGACCGTGATCAATCCGATCCCCGACGCACCCGTGTTGACTGTCTCGATTGAAAGTCGCGACCGAGTTGCCACCGGCGATGAATTTGTGATTCGTACCTACGTTAACAATTCGGGACAAACACCGATTCGCGATACACGCGTGATGTTGCAGTACGATCCACAACTACAATTGCTACAGGCCACCGAAGGTGCATCCGAACCACGTGCGGGACAAACGGTGATTCAATGGGACGTGCCCGTCGTGAATCCCGGACAGCGCGCCGTATTGGAAGGCCAATTCCGAGCGATGGCGACCAACCCGCAGTCGATCGTGCGTGTTGAAGCGGTAGCTCGAGACGGAACATCCGCCAATGGCGAACATGTTTTCTCAATCGTCGCGGGGGCACCACCGGCGTCGCCACCCTCAGGAACCGCACCACCATTATTGCCACCGGCGACGACGCCGCCGACAATTCCCGGTGGTCCAGGCCAACTGCCACCAACGCCTGATACTGGGCCAGTGGCTCCGGCATTCCCATCAGGTCCGGCGAAATCGGATCGAGTTCAAGTCGAGATTTTTGGGCGTGACAATCCTGTCCGTGTTGGTCAACCGATTCGCTACACGCTGCGTGTCACAAATGATTCGGATCAAGTCGACGGCGAAGTCAGTGTGCGGTTCAACTTGCCACCGGGTGTGGCGGTCGAACGGGTTACACAGCGCCGGAGTCCTACCGGAGGCGAATTCGATGTTAAAGCCGGCGCAATCTACTTGGCTGACATCCGATCGATGCGTCCCAATGAGACGGTCGAGTACGATATTGTGATGAGTAGCAATCAACCGCAAACATTCGAGTTGAATGTGGAATCGGTCAGCCGTCGCGGCCCTGGCGGCGTCGACAGCGTGCAAACCGAAGTGATTCCGTAATAATATGTGGGATAGGCTTCCAGCCTGTCAACAAACGCGTATGCAAATGCATCATTGTCTTCCAGGCCTACGTCGATCCATCGCGACGTATGCAAACCAAACGAGCGGGCGTAGTGGATCTTGCTAGACATCCTGCATGTGGGATCTTTAGCAAGATCCACTACAGTGAGTGTCAAGCGATTTCTTGCAAACGGTCAAAGATTGCGTCGCGGTAATGGACGGTTGTTGGGTTCGTGCCGTCTTGGTGCAGTGGCGACGTCTGAAACACATTGTGCAAGTTGCACGCGTTCGTCCTGGTGCGCGGACGCAGCATTCTTTCTTCGACTTTCTCTCGTCACGCGACGATGAATACACTTAGCCTGGCAGACCTCCTCCGGTCTTCTTGCAGCATCCCGAGAACACCCTCCTCGGTTCGTTGTCTTGGACAGCGAAAAAATGTCGGCGAGTCAATGAACGTCGACGCGTACCAGTCCTGAAGTGATGCACAATGCGGTGCCCTCCCTTTATCGCAGCGTGTCTCTTGGTCCGCGTCGGCGTTCCTATGGCCAAGCAACCGTTAATCTCCCATTTCAATGCGCCAAGCATCCACCCCCTCCCGGAGGCACCATGGCCAAAAAAGACACTTTCCGCGTCGTAGCACGCGGTCGCGACGGTTCGTTGTTGATTCATGATTATCCAACGAGTGATCCGCTTCTAAAGATGCACGTTCAAATCGGGACAGATGACTGCAGCACCGATCTAGAGCTACGTGGCATGCCTGTATTCCGAGGACTGATCGGACCGATGCCCGAAGGTAAAACGGTGGTGCGTTACGAGACACCCGATGTCTTCGAAGCGATGACCAAAGAATGGGCCAGCGCTAAGCCGCGACGACGTACACGGCGTTCAGCCAAAGAAATCGCAGCTGCCGCAGCGGCGTCGTAATGCGGATTGCAAAGTCGCCTTTTGCTCCGCAAAAGCAGCGTCGTCATGCGCATCTGTGGCGTCCCATGTTTTGTGAGCCGTGACGCGTAAGCGGCCGGGTCTGCTGCGGGCCCCAGTGCATTACGGCCCACGGCTCACGGGAATCCCTTGCTGCACGTTACTGCTGCACGCTACTTTCGCGGAGCGAAAGGCGACTATGACGATGCCCGATGTGCGGCTTTTAATACCGCGCCCGTCACGCTCTCTTTGCATTTGATGATCTCCGCTGGCGTTCCCGTGGCGACGACGCGTCCGCCGGCGCTAGCGGCTCCGGGGCCGAGGTCGATGATGTAGTCCGCCGCTTGCATCAACATCGCGTTGTGCTCGACCACGACCAGTGAATGACCGTCGGCGATCAAGGCATCAAAACAATCGACCAGCCGCACAATGTCGGCAAAATGCAATCCCGTCGTCGGTTCATCCAAAATGAATAGCGTTCGTCGACGTGAGGCCGAAGCGAGAAACGCGGCGAGTTTTAACCGCTGGCCTTCGCCGCTGGATAGCGTCGGACCGGGTTGCCCGAGTTTGATGTAGTCAAGTCCGACATCGATCAAGCGTTGAAGTCGCGTTTGTGCCTTCTCTTCGCCACGAAAGAACGCGACCGCTTCTCGCACACTCATCTCTAACACGTCGGCAATCGTGCGATCGCGATAACGCACTTTCAAAATGTCGTCGCGATACCGTGATCCTTGACAGCTCGGACATCGCATCGTTACGTCCGCCAAAAATTGCATGTCGATTTGCAGAACGCCGGCACCCTCGCATTCCGGACACTGCCCTTTGTCACTGTTAAAACTAAAGTGGCCGGCGACAAGATTTCGTGTCCGCGCATCGACAGTGTCCGCAAACACTTTGCGAATTGCATCAAACGCTTTGACATAAGTGACAGGGCAGCTGCGAGCACTTTTGCTGATCGGCGATTGATCTATCAACATGCACTCATCGATCTGGCCAATCCCCGTGATCGATTCAAACGGTAATGCTGGTGTCGAGTCGGATGCTTTGCGAGTTCGGATCGCGCCGTACAGCGTGTCTTGAACCAGCGAGCTTTTGCCGCTGCCCGAAACGCCGGTCACCAGACACAACACGCCGAGCGGAAAATCGACATCGACATTTTGCAGGTTGTGGCCGCTGGCGCCTTTGAGCGAAATCGTGCCCCGCGGTGTACGAACGTCGCGGTCTCGCAATGTCCATCCACGCTCGCCGGTCAAAAATTGGCCCGTCAAACTGTCTTTCGCGGCCAATAGCTGTTTCGTGGTTCCTTGGAACATCACCTTGCCACCGGATTTGCCCGCGGTTGGTCCGATTTCGAGCACTTCATCCGCAGTGCGGATCATCGTCTCGTCGTGTTCCACCACGATGACGGTGTTGCCGCGATCACGCAGTCCCAAGATCGCTCCGACCAGCGTCTCAACATCCGCCGGATGTAGACCGGCGGTCGGTTCGTCCAACACGTAAAGCATGTTGACTAGACTGCTGCCGAGCGCCGCGGTCAACGCAACCCGCTGCGTCTCGCCTCCAGAAAGCGTTCGCAGCGTTCGGTCGAGTTGCAAGTATCCGAGCCCGACCGTTTGCAAGTAACCAATGCGGTCACGAATTTGTGTTAGCGGCTCCTTCGCGATTTTGGCTTCACGTTTTTCCAGTTTCACGTTCGCAAAAAACGCTTCCGCTTCGTCCGCTTGCATCGACAACACGTCCGCAACGTTCTTGTCACCGACATAGTACGACAGTGCGAGCGGATTAAAACGTTTTCCGTCACAGGTGGGGCAGAGATGGTAGCTGCGATATCGCGAAGCAAAGATGCGAATGTGCATCTTGTACTTTTTGCGATCCAACCAGGCGAAGAATCCATCAAGTCCGCCAAAGTTGCGGTCGGGCACCCCGCCGATGACCCACTTCAAATGCTTCTTCTTAAGCTGCGAATAGGGTACGTCGACCGGGATGTCGTAGTCGGAGGCAAGGTCCAGCAGTTCCGTCAATTCATGTTTGTATGATGGCGTGTTCCAAGGCGCGATCGCTCCGTCGGCCAGAGACACCGATTTGTCCGGCACAACCAAGTCCATATCAACATCGACGACGTCGCCAAACCCTTCACATGTCGGGCATGCACCCAGCGGATTATTGAAATTGAACAACCGCGGCACCGGATCGGGATAATCGATATCACATGCGTCACAGCGTCGATCGCGACTGATGGTTCGCCGCAACCAGGATCGCGAATCAATTTCGACAACGTTTGCGGATCCATTGGATTCCACTGCCGAGTCGTCGTTGGCTTCGGAAAAGATGACCGCTCGGCCGTGTCCTTCGCCCATCGCGTTTTCCAGCGACTCGGTCAACCGCGTCAATTCGGTGTCCGCCGAGACTCGGTCGACGATCACGAAACACTCGATTCCTTTTCGGCCCACCTTTTTCGCAAGCGTCAATCGGTCGGAATCCGAAAGGTGAAACGTTTGCTCGCCGACGACCAATCGCACATAACCGTCCTGCTGAAGTCCCAGCAAAATCTCGCTGGCCGCTTGTCGATCGGGCAACCAAACGGGAAACGTGATCATCGCCCGCGAGCGGTCGGCGGATTCCAGCATCTCCTCGGCAACCACCGCCGGGTCATCACTGCGAACGGGATTGCCGCAGCTATGGCAGATCAGCGTTGCTGCTTTTGCGAACAGCAACCGCAAGTGGTCGGCGATCTCGGTCGTCGTTCCGACGGTGCTGCGATTGGTTTTCGATCCGCCGGCGCGAGTGACGGCGATCGCCGGTGGGATACCATCGATCGAGTCGCAATCAGGCTTGTCTAACCGAGCCAAGAATTGGCGAGTGTACGCCGAGAAGCTTTCGATATAGCAACGCTGACCCTCGGCATACAGCGTGTCGATGGCGAGCGAGGTTTTGCCGCTGCCTGAAACGCCACAGAACGCCACCAATTTTCCGCGAGGAATATCGACGTCGATGTTTTGCAAGTTATGAACGCGGCACCCGCGAACTGAGATAAAATCCGTGCTCAAGTTGTTTTTCCGTTTGGGGCGAGCTGGTGCGTCGCAATGATGTGGGATTAGAGCGACAAAGAGACACAGCAGGTCGTTGCAAAAGATGCCGTTGCAAACGACGCGCCCTTATCTATCGCTATGTGCGTGTTTCGAGCCGTCAATTTTGTACCGAGTTGGCGAATGCTCGCGTACCCCGTACGATGTTGCCTGACGATTACCCTGTATTTGCGAGAGTTACTGATGAGTGTCAATCCAATCGATTTGCAAGAGTACGGAATCCATGTTTCGGACGTGATTCGCAACGCGACGCCGGCTCGATTGTACGAATACGCAATTATCGATGAACACGCTGCGATTTCGGCCTCCGGAGCCCTCGCGACTCGCAGTGGTGACAAGACCGGGCGAAGTCCCAAAGACAAACGAATCGTCGACGAACCCGAAAGCACTGACGATATATGGTGGGGCGATGTCAATATCCGGCTAACCGACCGCTCGTTTGCGATCAATCGCCAACGGGCGATTGACTATCTGAATACTCGCTCGCGAATTTTTGTATTTGATGGGTTTGCAGGTTGGGACCCGGACCACCAGATTAAGATTCGCGTGATTGCCGAAAGTGCGTACCATGCCCTGTTTATGCACAATATGCTGATCCGTCCTACATCCGAAGAGCTGAAAACGTTCGGCGAACCGGACATCACCATTTTTAATGCCGGCTCGTTCCCCGCCAACCCCTACACAGCGCAAATGACCAGCACGACGAGCGTCGACTTGTCGTTCAAGCATGGCGAGTTCGTGATCCTGGGGACCCAGTACGCGGGCGAAATGAAGAAGGGCGTGTTCACAGTGATGAACTATCTGATGCCCAAGAAAGGGGTGCTCAGCATGCACTGCAGTGCGAACGAATCGGTCGACGGCAGCGTGTCGCTATTCTTCGGTCTGTCAGGCACCGGCAAAACGACGCTTTCGACCGATGCAAACCGCCGGCTGATCGGCGATGAC